>JBAZYN010000001.1:300000-573898 GCA_041659325.1 Candidatus Shapirobacteria bacterium
GTATGTTTATCTTGCCTTGCCTTTTATAAAAATACTCGGTCTCACCCCACTTGCAGTTCGATTACCAAACCTTATCCTTTCTATTCTCGCCATTTATTATTTATCCAAACTCGTTTTCCTTCTATTCGAGTCTAAAGGTCCGAGGTTGAATCGTTCAAAAGCTCAAAACCTATCGCTTTTGAGCTCTGCTGTTCTGGCTCTCTCCCCCTGGCATATTCACTTTAGCAGGGGAGCCTGGGAGGCCTATAGTGCCCTAAGTCTGATCATTATCGGTATCTATTTTTTCTACTCACATCTTAAAAATCTCAAAAACTTCCATCTCTATCTATCCGTTATCCTTATTTCTCTTTCGCTATATTTCTACCACTCGGCAAGAATTTTAGCTCCTCTAATCGGGCTGTCTCTGGTGACAATTAACTTCAAAAGACTAACTCGATCAGGTATCAGAAAATTATTAATACCAATAATTATTACCATTTTATTGGCTCTACCGGTACTATTTTCCTTTGTCAGAAACGGCGGCGCCGCCCGATTTGGCGGTGTCGGACTAACCGCCGATCAGGGACCAATTTGGCGGTCAAACGAGCTACTGAATCAACACAACAATGTTAAGTTAATTAATCGGGCCATGCACAATAAGCGGATTCTTTATTTCCTCTCCTGGGCACAAAAATATACTTCCCACTTCGATTTAAATTTCCTATTTTTAAATGGTGATGAAGTTCCCCGATCAAAGGTACCGGAAATGGGCCAACTTTATCTTTTTGAATTACCCTTTTTAATTATTGGAATCTTTTTCTTCCTCAAATCCAGGGCAATTAACAAAAAGACAAAAACCCTTATTCTCTCATTTTTACTTTTCGCTCCTCTGGCCTCATCTTTAACCTTTCAGGCTCCTTCCGCCCTCCGGTCTCTCCCGATGACTATTCCGTTATCAATCTTAATTGCCTACGGCCTTTATCATTTTTTTAAATGTCGTCCGCTTCTCATATTAATTGCTTTCTGCTCGCTACTTTCTATCTTCTATTACCTCGATGCCTATTTTGTTCACTCACAAAAACGTTATCCATATGCCTGGAATCTCGGTTTTGACCAAATAGTCTCCCTGGTAGAGTCACAAAAGAATAATTATCAAAACATATTTTTTACCTCTCGGTATGACCAACCGTATATTCTTTACTTATTTTTTTCCAAATACCCACCGCAAAAACTGCAATCTCAAATTAAATTAACCCCAAAAGACCAATACGGTTTTTCTACCGTCGATAGAATTGACAACATTACCTTTATAATTCCCACCGAAATTCCCTCCTCGTCTATGGTCATCGAAGCTTCTGATTTCCAATTAACCGGCCAAAGCTTTAAAATATACACTAAATGAAAAGACAAGCTACCATATCCGTCACTCTGGCAACCTATAACGAAGAAAAAAAAATTGGCAAGTTTCTCGACTCAGTTTTCAGCTGGGCCAACGAAATAATCCTAGTTGACGGCCACTCCCAGGACAAAACCCTCTCAATCGCCAAAAAATATAAAAACATAAAGATTATCGAAACCGATAACAAGCCGATTTTTCATATCAACAAACAGCTCGGCATCGATGCTTGTAAAAGCGATTGGATACTTCAGCTGGATGCCGACGAAATTGTCACCCCGGCACTACTTCAGGAAATTAACCAACTGCTTTCAAAGAAACCAAGCGACATCAGCGAAAATGGATTCTGGATTAACCGCTCAAATTACTTTCTTGGAACTTTTCTAAAAAAAGGCGGTCAATATCCGGACTCCACCCTCAGACTTTACAAAAAGGGCATGGGGCGCCTTCCCTGCAAAGATGTCCACGAGCAGGCCGAAGTAAAAAATCCCGTAGGCCATTTGACAAACGATCTGCAGCACTTTGCCGACATTTCATTTTCCCGATACCTTTTAAGAGCCAACCGTTACACTACACTTTTGGCACAGGAACTTTCTCAACAAAAATTAAACATTAATTTTGTTAATTTTTTGACTTACTATTTGATAAAACCGCTTTGGTGGTTTCTAATGGCTTTTTTTCGTCACCGCGGTTATGTTGACGGGTTTCCGGGATTCGTTTTTGCCTATTTTTCGGCTCTGCGTTTTCCTATTGCCTATACCAAATATTGGGAGCTCCAAAAAACCAACCGTTCTATAAACATGTCAGATGATTGGGACACAAAATGAAAAAAAATGTCAAAATTGCCATCGATATCTCTCCTCTAAATGACGGAAACATTACCCGCGGCGTTGGCCACTACACTCAGCACTTAGTCTCGGCCATCCAAAAGGAAGTCAAAACAAATCCAAAATACGTCAATTATCAAATAGATCTCATTAAAAATTCAAAATTAGAAATTAAAAATTACGATCTAGTCCACTACCCCTATTTTGATCCTTTTTTTCTCACTCTACCCCCACAAAATAAAACTCCGTTTCTGGCTACAGTTCACGACTTGATACCACGTCAATTCAAAACCCACTTCCCGGTAGGCATAAAGGGAGAAATTAAGTGGTTGATTCAAAAACATCGCCTTCGCCAGGCAAAATATATAATTACCGTTTCCCATTTTTCCAAATATATAATCAATGATTTAATCGAATATCCCAAAGACAAAATATTTGTCACTTATGAAGCGGCAGACGATAATTTTAAACCACGCACCGATAAAAATCTTTTGTCAGAGATTAAAGCAAAATACAATTTACCCGATGAATTTGTGCTTTATGTCGGCGACCTCAATTGGAGCAAAAATATACCCAAACTAATCGATGTCTGTCTAAACCTAAAAATCCCTCTCGTCCTGGTTGGTTCCGCCGCCACCCGTAAAAATGTAGTCGACCACCCCTGGAACAAAGACATTCTTTGGGTTCAGTCTATAGCACCATCGCTCCAATCCTCTAAAGCTCTAACACTAACGGGCTTCGTTCCCGACGGAGATCTCCCCCTAATCTTCAACCTCGCCACAATTTATTGTCAGCCATCCTACGCCGAAGGTTTTGGCTTACCTCTTGTCCAAGCGATGAAATCCGGCTGTCCAGTCGCATATAGCCAGGAATCAAGTATCCCCGAAATTATGGACTACAATGGCGTTTTTTTTGATCCGTATTCTCAAAAATCCATGGAAAAAGCGATTGGCTCCCTTTGGAAAAGTAGAAAACTCAGACAAAAATACGCACAGCTTGGCCGCAAAAGAGCGGAAATTTTTGACTGGAGCTACACCGCCATTCAAACTCTATCCGTTTACGAATTAGCCCTAATCGACCAAAATGGGTAACAAACCACACTTTCTGTCTGTCATTATCCCAATCTACAAACAGGAAAAGACTCTATTTCAAGATTTATGTAATATTAGCCAAACACTCGAAAAGATTCGCTATGACTATGAGATTATCGCCGTCGTTGATGGAAAATATATCGACAAGTCTTATCAGATAGCCAAAAAATGTCAAATCAAAAAATTAAAAGTTTTTGCTTATAAAAAAAACCGGGGCAAGGGCTATGCCGTCCGTTTTGGGATGGCACACACAAGAGGGGATTATATCGCCTTTATTGACGCCGGTATGGAAATAGACCCCAACGGAATATCAATGGTTCTCGAGCATATGGAATGGTATAACGCCGATATTGTTGTTGCCTCTAAAAAACATCCAGCCTCCAGAGTTAACTACCCTCTTCAAAGAAAGGTAATAAGTTTTGGTGCTTTTATCGTTGCCAGAATTCTTTTGGGAATCACCATCCACGACACCCAAGCCGGTCTTAAAATCTTTAAAAGGAGAGTTCTAAAAAAGGTGCTTCCCAGATTATTAGTTAAAAATTACGCTTTTGACCTGGAAATCCTGTCGGTCGCCAATCACCTCGGATTTAATCGTATATACGAAGCTCCCGTAAAACTAACATACTGTTTTGATAGCTTAACTCATGCCACAGGATTAAAAACTATTTATAATAGCCTACTCGATGCCTTGGCAGTTTTTTACCGTCTCCGAATCCTGCATTATTACGACAACCACAATAAACGGGAGTGGGTGTACGACAAAGATTTAGATATGAGAATTAATACCGGAAAATAAAATGACAATTCCTATCTTTTCAATTATTATTCCCGTCAAAGTCCCCACTCAATATCTCAAAGAAACCCTTAAAAAACTAAAAAAACAAAGTTTTAAATCCTTTGAGATACTTGTTATTACCGATAAGATTTCGAAAAGCTCCAATCCCTCTGTTAAGCGAAATCTTGGGGCCAAAATGGCCAAAGGAAAGTATTTGGCTTTTTTGGACGACGATTCGTATCCGTCAAGAAATTGGTTAAAAAACGCCAAAATAGTTCTTGATAAAAAATCAACTGCAGCCGCTGCTTGCGGCCCCTGTTTAACCCCGCCCAAAGACACTGTTGGACAACTTGCTTCAGGATTATTCTGGTCAAGTTGTCTCGGAAGCGGGGGAGCCGGAAACTATCGAAGCTCAGTCCAAGCTAGCCGATCGGTTGATGATTTTCCGTCAGTCAATTTGATTGTCAAAAAAAAAGACTTCGACAAAATTGGTGGCTTTAGTACCAAGGACTGGCCGGGAGAAGACACGGTGCTCTGTCTCGACTTAACAAAAAAACTCAACAAACAAATTATTTATAATCCAAAAATTGTTGTTTATCACCACCGCCGTACTATTCTCAAACCGCACCTCCAACAAATTGGCCGCTATGCCAAGATGAGGGGCTCTTTTGTCAAAAAATATCCCGCCACTAGCGCTCGTCTCGGTTATTTCCTCCCTAGCCTATTTTTTTTGTACCTCATTTCACTCCCAATCCATCGCTTCCTTTTTCCCCTCTATCTGTACCTACTTGCCCTTTTTATAACTTTTTTAATTTTTATTAAAAACAAAAGTAATCCCACAGCCTCCTTTTTGGCCATAATCATCACCCCGATTACCCATCTTTATTATGGTATTTTATTCCTAGTCGGCCTTTTTCAAAATGAAAAATAAATTCTCTGTCTCCATCTCTTACCCACCTCTCGAATCTACCAAAGGTTCAGCTTTTTTATCTCAAAACCGCCAATTTCAATGGGGCAACACCGACAGTGTTTTCTATCCGGTAATTATGGCCTATGCCGCAACTCTTCTAAAAAAAAACGATTATCAGGTTTTTTGGGATGATGCCATTGCTGAAAGACTCAGCTACCAAAAATGGCTTTCCAGGCTAATCACCAACAATCCCGACCTGGTTGTAATCGAAACAAAAACTCCGGTTGTCAAAAAACACTGGCAAATAATCAGTGATATCAAAGATAAACTCCCAAAAACTAAAATCGCCCTTATCGGCGACCACGTAACCGCCCTGCCGCAAGAATCGATATCAAACTCCAAAGTTGATTTCGTCTTAACCGGCGGTGATTACGATTTTATGATTCTAAACCTCGCCGATCAGTTATCAAAAAATATATGCCCCGACAAAATCATTAACACACCACCCACTCATCTTCTCACTCCCCTCCCCATAATCGACCGCAATCTGACCAAATGGTATCTATACTCCCAAAACAATACCAACTACAAATACAAACCCGGCGCCTACATAATGTCTGGACGTGATTGTTGGTGGGGCCGATGCACCTTCTGCTCCTGGACAACTCTTTTTCCGGGTAGAAATTACCGTCGTTTTTCTGTCGACCACACCATTAAGGAAATTAATAACCTGGTCGTAAATTTTGGAGTAAAAGAAGTCTTTGACGATGCCGGGACTTTACCGGTAGGGGACTGGCTTCAAAAACTGTGTCAAAGACTAATCGATACAGGACTAAACCGAAAAGTCAAAATTAGCTGCAATATGCGATTTGGTGCGTTAACCGAAAATGATTATCAGCTGATGGCCAAGGCCGGTTTCAGGTTTATCCTCTATGGCCTTGAATCTGCCAACCCTCAAACTATCGAAAAAATTAACAAAAATATAGATCTGAAAAATGTCCCCAAAGAGCTTAAAATCGCCAAAAAATGCGGTCTGGAACCCCATATAACCATAATGATCGGTTATCCCTGGGAAACAAAAAAAGATGCCCAAAACACTCTCAATTTTGCCAAAAAGTTATTTCGCCAGGGAATAGTGGATAGTATGCAGGCCACCATTGTCATTCCCTACCCCGGAACCCCTCTTTTTGACTATTGTCAAAAAAATAATCTGTTAAATACTAAAAACTGGGATAATTTTGATATGCGCCAACCGGTTATAAAAAGTCCGATTTCTTCTGATGACCAGAAACAAATTGTTCAATCTTTATTCAAGGGCATCATCACTCCCAGATTTATGTTTAACAAAATTAAATCAATAAAGTCCCTCTCTGATCTAAAATTTCTTCTGGGATATACCTACAAGTTTTTCCGAAAGCTTAAAGACTTCAAAAAAGATTTATGACACCGCTTGTTTCAATTGTTATTCCTACTCTAAATTCCCAAGCAGTTCTCTCCGATTGTCTGAAATCCATTAAAAAACAAATCGGGGTATCCCTAGATATAATTATCGCCGACGGGGGATCAACTGATAAAACGATTTATATTGCCAACCAATACAAATGTCAAATTGTTAAAAACCCTCTCAAAACCGCCGAATCCGGAAAAGCTATTGGCCTAAAACATGCCTCCGGTGAATTTGTTGGTTTAATCGATTCCGACAACATCCTTCCAAAATCCAATTGGCTCAAAAGCATGATTTCTCCTCTAATCAGAGATAAAGCCCTAATAGGTTCCGAACCGTGGAAATTTACTTACCGAAAAAATGGCGGTTTTATCGAAAGATATTCGTCACTTATTGGCGCCAACGACCCATATGCATTCGTTACCGGCATATATGACAGAAAAAATTATATCAATCATAAATGGACGGAGATGAACGTCAAAACAACCAATTATCCCAAATATCTAAAGCTCAAACTTACCAAAAATCAACCAATCCCAACAATTGGCGCAAACGGTACAATTTTTCGAAGTTCTTTCATAAAAAAGCACTTCTCCGGTGATTATTTGTTTGACATAGACGTCATCAGTCTCGCCATTACTAAAACCAACTTACCACTCTACTTTGCCAAAGTAAAAATCGGCATTATCCACACCTTTTGTGAATCCTCAATTTCAAAATTTATCAAAAAACAACAACGTCGGCTCACCGATTATTACACACTAAAAGAAATAAGGGCATTTAATTGGGACCAGACCAATCGATTTGGTATTGTTAAATTTACTTTCTACACTTGCTGTATAATCTGGCCAATTGTGGACTCATTCCGTGGATTTTTTCATAAGCCTGATTTTGCCTGGTTTTTTCATCCATTCGCCTGCGTAATAACCTTATTTATATATACTCAAATAACAATCAAAAATAAAGTCGGATTATTAAAACCCCTAGATCGTCAACAATGGCAACAGTAGATATCCTTATCCCCACCTACAACGGTGCCATCTTTGTCAAAGATACTTTACAAAGCATCTTGTCCCAAAGTTACCCAGATTTTCGTATCTTAATCTGCGATGACGCTTCTAAAGACGACACTCTCGGGATAATCAAAAAGATAAATGACAAAAGAATTGCAGTAATAAATAATAAAAATAACCTTGGCTACTCCGCCAACTTAGAAAGGGCCAGAAAACATGCTACCGCCGAATTTATTTATTTAATGGGTCAAGATGATATTATGGCAAGAGACACTCTGAAAAATACCATTAAAGCCTTCTCACTCTCGTCGGATATCGGAGCAGTCACCCGTCCGTATTTCTGGTTTGATAAAGACATTCGTCTTCCGGTTCGGGCCAAAAAAAAGCTTGATCCGACAAACGATACTATTGTCAACATCACCGATAATCCCTTCAGAGTCATCCGCGTTTTTGAAACCCTTGATCAACTTTCAGGCCTCGCTTATCGCCGCCGATTCATGGATTTACCTTTCCATCCGGATATTTTCCCCTGCCACATTTACCCCTTTGCCTCTATTTTCAAAAAACATCCGATAGTATTTTTAAAAGACTATAATATTGCTGTCCGAATCAGTAGCAGCCAAACCCGAAGCCTATCCTCAATTTACGATAAATCACCACTCTTAAGTTGGATCGAAATGGTTAAATCTGTTTATTCAGAAAAAGAATATCATCCCGTCCAAAAATATTTAATCAAAAATTTTATAACCAAAAACTATATCGGTTTGGTTCAGATAAGAAACTACGCCAAATATCGGTATTTAATCCGGGAAATTTGGTATCTCATTAAATTTAATCCCCACAATCTTCTCAACCCATTATTCTGGTTTTTTTCCATCGGCTGTATAATTTCTCCACCATTTTTATTGATCCCCATGGTCGAATGGTATAAAGAAGCTATCTATTCAAAGACTCTGACAAAAATTAGCTTTGAACACAATAATTTTCAATAAATACCATGTTTTTAGAAAAATTTAGACCAAATTTTTTGTACACAGAACTAAAACGAATTTTTCCAAAATACTTTAGTGTTGTTGACATCGGTTGTGGACCAAATTCAATTCTTAGATTGTTTAAAAATAACATCACATACTCCTATGGTTTTGAAATACACCCACAGTCAGTTTATACATCAAAAGCAAACAACATTCATTCAGAATACATCCTGGATAATGTTTTGAATCTTAAAAAACATTTTAAAAAGAAGAGCATCGACATCGCATTCTGCCTCGACACAATAGAACATTTAAAAAAAGTTGATGCAATAAAACTTATAAAATGTATGGAATATATCGCCATTAAAAAAATAATAATTCAAACCACTAACGGGTATATTCATCAAAATACTTATAACAATAATTGTTACCAAAAACATCTCTCAGGTTTCGACACGAAATATTTTCGAGAAAAGGGTTATAAAGTTTTAGGGATAGATGGTCCATATTTTTTACGGGTTACTAAAAATAAAACAATAAAAGAAAGAAATATTTTCACCTCTATTTTGGCAAATCTACTCGATCCAATTTTTAGGTATTTTCCCAACCACTCATTAAACTTTCTGGCTTACAAAAATGTTTAATATAATTTTTGGGATTTATAATTATTTTATTAAAAAAGGCTTTTATCACTTCGGGAAAAATTCTTCAATTAAACCTTTTTTAAATACAACAAATAAAAAATACATTTCTATCGGAGACAATGTTTCTATCGGTTCCTTTGCATGGATCGGAGTGGACACCGACTTTGCCGGCATAAAGTGTAAATCCAAAAACAAAATAAGACTAAAAATAGGTGACAACTCCACCATAGGTAACAACTCAATCATCACAGCAAACAATTCTGTTTTAATCGGGAAAAATTGTATTTTATCCGCCTACGTTTTTATTTCCGACCATGTCCACGAATATAACAATATTTCAAAAAATTTAAATCAACAACCACTAAGCGAAAACGGCAGTGTAATCATCGGCGATAATGTATTTATTGGGACAAAAGCCTCGATTATGCGTAATGTTACTATTGGCGAAAGAAGCGTAATCGGAGCAAACACCGTTGTAACCAAAGACATTCCTTCATATAGTGTAGTGGTAGGAAATCCGGGAAAAATCATCAAAAGATATGATTTTATTAAAAAGGATTGGATAAAATTTTAGAAGCGGTATGAATCTGGTAAAAAAAATTTACTCAAACACAACTATCGGGAAAATTTTCCACACATTAGTAAATTGTCTACAAAATGAGCTTCTGGATTGCGAAACGGTTTTGGATTTAGGGTGCGGACCTGATTCTCCAATTAAATATTGTAAAAATATTAACAATAGTATTGGTGTTGAAGCGTTCAAGCCATATCTGACAAGATCACAAAATAGTCACATCCACACAAAATATCTCCACGACA
The DNA here is from genome assembly GCA_041659325.1 of Candidatus Shapirobacteria bacterium. Lineage (NCBI taxonomy): Bacteria > Candidatus Shapironibacteriota > Candidatus Shapirobacteria bacterium. Next base: position 309,873 of record JBAZYN010000001.1, read on the forward strand.
AAATCGAAAATATAAACTTTCCCGAAAAGAGTTTCGATGCAATAATATTAATCGAAGTTATTGAGCACCTAACCCAAGAGGAAGGCCAAAAAATAATCGTGAAGGCGGAAAAGTGGGCCAAAAAAAAGGTAATCATATCTTCCCCAAACGGTTTCCTCCTCCAACATGCCGTCGATAACAATCCACATCAAAGACATCTCTCTGGCTGGACTTACGAGAAAATGCAACTCCTAGGATATAAATGTCACGGACTTGCAGGGTTAAGGGTTTTTCGTAGGGAAACCCAGAGCAACACAATGGGTGATGATTTACTTGTATCTATCCGCTGGTGGCCAAAACCTTTTTGGTTTGCCATTGCTACCCTTAGTCAGCCTTTAAGCTACTATCTTCCCCGACTTGCATTTGAATTATTTTGCGTAAAAAACATCAAAGCATAAAAGCAATGAAGCCTACAATAATCATACCCGTATACAATAATCAAAGTACTCTTAACGATACTCTAAGGTCGCTTCTAACTTATAAAAAAGAAATAGAGAAAATTATCATTATAAATGACGGATCTACGGACAGTTCGCTCAAAATTATCAATATATTTTCTAAAATATTGTCCAACAAGTTTTTTAAAATTATCAACCACAAAAAATCTCGGGGACTAGCTTACAGTTACAACGAAGGTATAACTAAAAGTGAAACAGAGATTGTGATAACCATGCACGCTGACATAATTCTAAAAAAAAACGCCATCAATCTAATCCTCTCTCCTCTAAGGAAAAAAGATGTGGTTGCCTCAGTACCGATAGTTGAATATCCCAGAAATATCTGGAAAAAATATAGTTTTTGGCAAAAATGTCATTTTTCCAGATTAGTAGGTAAAAGTTATTCTGGTCTGGGAGGTAAATTTGATGCCGTCAGAAAGGATACTTTTATGAAAGTCTATCTTTTTGACGGAAATACCTTCTTGCGTGCCGGTGAAGACGGAGATATGGCCAAAAAACTTTCAAAAATCGGCAAAATTGCTAATAGCGATGCCCACATTATTCACGTCCACAGCAAAGAATTAAACTTTGGTCTGAAAAAATATATCCATAAAAACGCTCAATACGCCGAAGCTCAGGGAGCCTCATTAAGAAAATATGGTATTTTGAATTTCAAATATTTTGTACTTTCCTTTTTTAGAGAATTTTTGGTTGTCTCTTTATTTATTCCTAAAGTTCGTGTATTATCGATAATCCTTATCATTATATATTCTGTCGCTTACACCAAAGAGGTATACCTATCTGAATATAAAAACCCTAAAATCATTATTCTCCCGATAGTCAACACATATCTTTTATTCATAAGTTGTTTTTATTCTGCCAGGGGATTTATATCCGGGAAACAAAAAATATGAAAAACCTATTTCCTCCGTTAAAAAGATTACTTTTTTATAATCGTTTTCTTGGTTACAGCAAATATAGGCTAACAAAATACGTTCAAAATATATCTAAGTCCTTAATTCCACATAAAAAAATACTTGATGCCGGAGCCGGAGAGTGCCAATATAAACAATATTTCAAAAACATGAATTATGTTTCCCAGGATCTCTGCATTGGAGACATCCGGTGGGATTTTAGCCAGATTGATATAAAATCAGAAATTTACGACATTCCAGTAAAAAATCACAGCTTCGATTACATACTTTGTATTGAAGTTTTGGAGCACCTAAAATACCCCGATCGCGTTTTCGCTGAATTTTCACGAATATTAAAACAAGGTGGAAAATTATTTTTGATTTGTCCCTTGGTTTGGGGTGAACACCAAAAACCACACGATTATTTCAGATATACTCAATTTGCCCTTCAGCTGCTCGGAAACGACAATGGTTTTACATTAAAAAAAATAGAAAAACAGGGCGGGAAATTTATTTGCTTAACTCAAATAATCACTGAAATCGCCCCTTCTTTCTTTATAGAAAGAAAACTCATTTTATTGGGATATATTTTCAAAATATTACTATATCCCATCAATTTTACAATTGGATTCATTTTCTATTTTTTGGATAAAATAGATAAGGACAAAGACCTGACTTCACAATATGAGTGTACTTTTATCAAAAAATAAACATCCCAAATGAAGATATTAGTAAACCTAACCACTGTTGGAAAAAATGGCACTTATCCCCGTGTTATCTCTAAAATTAAAACATTTTTAGATTTAAAGGCGACCGTATCTATACATTGCGGCAACTTCATCGCCCCCGTCAACAATATCAAAAACACTCTCACTTTCAATCAAACCTTCCCTTGGTTCCAAAAAATACCCACCTATAAACTAACCAGGCTCAATTTCATTGTCGATGCAATAAAAAAAAACTTTAATTCCATCGTTCGTCTCTCACAATTTAAAAATTTTGACGTAATCTACACTACATCATCAGTTTTAGACCTAGTCATCACTCCGTTTTTTGCCAAAGTTTTCTATCCAAAAATAATTTGGGTAACTGTTTTTGACAATATCGTTCCTTTTACCGACCCAGGTAATAAACTTATTCGGCTATTGGCCTGGATATTTTTCCAAATAAGTCTGGTCCTTATCAGATTTTCTGACAAAATATTTGTCTCCACCCCGGAATTAATGACTTTTCTCATATCAAAAAAGTACCCACCAAATATACTTTATCAAACTCATTTAGCTATCGAAAATGATCTAATTCGCGATGCGAAACCAAATCCAAAAATTAAAATCGATTCTCTATATATTGGCCGTATCAACGAAACAAAAGGTATCTATGATCTACTAGAAATGATGAAAATCGTAACCCGAAAATTTCCCCATTTTCAGCTGGCCATAATGGGGGAAGGAGACGAAATCACCGTTCGGAAATTCAACGATAAAATTACCCAATTCAAACTCTCCAAAAACATAAATTTCCTTGGCTTTGTCCCTGAATCCGAAAAATATAATATTATAAAAAGTAGTAAGACCTTCGTCTTTCTCAGTAAAAGTGATTGTGAAAGCTTTGGATTAGCTCTTTTTGAAGCCGTCTGCAGTGGCTTACCCGCTTTTGCCTATGACCTCCCGCCGTTCAAAACAATTTATCAAAACAACGAAGTTGATATAAGTCCAATAGGTGACTACAAAACCGTAGCCAACAAAATCATAAAGACATTTGAAAATAATAATTTTACAAATCTCAAGGGTAAGATATTATTGGGAAAATATTCCTGGGAAAATATTGCCAAAAAAGAACTGCTAGAAATAATAAAACTAATTCATGAAAAAACATAGCCTAAAAAGAATCTTATCAACAGGACTAATATTAGCCATAATCAACTATACTAGCGCATTCAGTAACTATCTCTTTCATTTAATATCGGGAAGAATATTAACTCTTGATTCCTTCGGACAGCTACAGAGTCTGATAAATCTAAACACCATCGTCGGTATGTTGGTGAGCGCTGTCGGACCTGCAATCATCCTGTTCTTCAGCAGTATCGACGACAATAATATCAAAAGCAATCTCAAATTAGTAGAAAAGAAAATATTTTCGATCTCTTTTTTCACCTCCATCCTTCTCATTGTTCTCTATCTACCGTTAAAGTTACTCTTAAAAATACAATCCGATATATATCTTATTTGGATAGTTCAGGTTGCGGCCTCGGTTTTCTATCTTCTCTATCTTTCTGTTTTTCAATCAAAACTAAAACTCATTATTTACGCCCTCTCAGGCTTATTTTTTTCAATACTCAAAAATATTTTCTCTATCCTTTTTTCTTTTACTGCAATAAGAGCCCTCGGCCCATACCTTAGCCCGGCACTTACCACCGTTATTATGGCAATATGCCTTAAAATATTAATTTCGGAAATATGGCCATCAAAAAATTACACCGCCATTAAATCAGACACCTCTATTTCTTTTTGGAAATACTCATTCTCTGCCCTCCTTACCAACACCTTTCTTATCTTTGTGATATCTCAGGATATTTTTATTGTCAGATATTATTTTTCTGAAACTACTTCCGGTATTTATTCGTCGGCGTCTATTATCGGGAAAATAATTTTATACGCTGTTTCCCCGATTACTATTTACCTTTTCCCTTTATATATAAAATATCGCAACGATATCCAAAAACTAAAATATATGTTATATACATCAACTCTAGCTATAATTGCAGTCACCACCATCGCCTCGATTATCTATAAACTTTATTCCGATGCCATTATAAACCTGCTTCTTGGGACAAAATTCTCTGAATCTGCAAAAATTCTACCCGTTTATGCCGTTTTTATATCAATCTACTCAGTTCTTTTCCACGTTTGCCAGTTTTTTCTTTCCCGAAAATCATCGTTATCCTACAAAATACCGATCTCAATTTTTTTGACCCAATCCTTACTTCTGTATCTTTTTCATCAAAACTCAAAACAAGTTATCTTAATGTCAACTATCTCAATGCCCCTCGGAGTTATATCTTTATCGTTATTAACTTTGTTGCGTCAACTGTATCATCGCGTCCTTGGCCGGTTTGTAAGTAGGAGATTTCTGTAAAATCATGGAAAAAATCTTTTCTGCTTCCTTCGTAAACCCCGCCTGGGCATTTACCACCCCATAAACATACCACGCCTGTAAATCATTTGGCTGCATATCTAAATATTTTTTCGAATGTTCCAATGCCTGATCATATTTCATCTCGGCCAAATCAATTTGGGTTAAACTCAAATAGGTCTGGAACAGCCCCGGAGAATACGACAAAGCCGTATTATAACTGTCCCGTGCCAAGTCAAACCGGCCCATTTTATAAAAAATATTAGCCCGATTGTGGAAAGCATCGGCATAGTTTGGCTTAACAATTGTTGACTGGGTAAATCCCTTTATCGCATTTTCGTATTGCGCCAACTTATCATAATCATCTCCAATATTATTCCAAGCATTGTGACTATTCGGAGAAACCTGGCACGTATTTACCCATAAATTATGGTTAGTCTGCCAATCAATATTTCGAAGATAAACCCTTGCCCCATACAAAAACACAATCGACGCCAACAAAAAGTATTGAACCATAAAAAACTTGTTCCAAACCGAATCCAAAATTAACGCCAAAAAAGCCGCAAATCCCAGTGATCCTAGAAAGGCATATCTTTCGGCCACTAACCAACTTACCTTAACCGGTGCCATTGACGGCACCATTGCGAAGATCACATAAGCGAGCACAAACGCAATCCTTGGCTTCCTAAATAAGAAGTAAATAACCAACGCTACATACATCGTCAGCACCACCCAATTTAACCAAACGGGAATTACATACATTGTATGATACAAAGTCAAATCAATCGGCACAAACATTAACTGCAAATATTTAGTTATCGCTGTCGGATATTGAAAAAAAGGACTATAAAATACGCTTTCAGAAAAATTGTATCCACTATTAACTGTCGAAATACGATTCTGTATCATCCTCCACAAAATTAATATGGCAACAGTCAGTATTGCCGCAATACCCGGAAGTACGGTAGTCCAATTTACCCGTCTCAATCTATCCCTACTAAAACAAAACAGATAAAGCATTATCAGAAACGGTAAGGATAATGACCGCACCATCTCAAACCAAAACACAATCGGAATTGAAGCAAAAAACCAATATAAATACTTCTTTTTGTTTGTTTTGTCATACATTGCAAACAAACTCATGGAAATCAAAATCATTAAGGCATTCATAAGATATGGTTTACCGGAAATCCATGAAACGGCCTCAACGTGAACAGGCATAACCGCAAAGATCAACATCGCGATCCTGGCCACCCTCTCTTTAAACAAAATTGTTAAAAAAACAAAACCTGCCAGGCATGTTCCTAAATACAGAACTAGACTAAAAAGGTGAAACGGGGTAGAGCTCGTAACTCCAAACACCTTTGCTATCACATAATTCATCATCGTCACTGCAAAAAAACCTTTGGACATATAAGAAAAATCTTTTACCTGCGGATTTTGGCTAATTGTGGCATAATCATCCGACACAAAGTCACCCTTCATCCCGTTCATATACAAAAGTACAATTCCCAACAGCAATCCGGCAAGATATATCCAGTTCTCCCCCAAAATCTTTCTTATCCCGATAGATATATCATATTCAATCCCGCTATCTTTTCGAGCAATTTCCTTAATTCTCTCTTGTTTATGCCTCTTTTGCGACATAGATTTATTTTAGCAACAGACACTCCTTATCAAAAGTGCTCAAAATTCTACTAATTACCCTTCCTCACCAAGACCAACCATAATTATCTGCAAGTTACGAAACATCCCGACTATTATATAATGAACTACATGTCAGAAATCATCAATGAATTCGGTGCCATTATCAAAAGGAGAGAATTGTTGTGGCAAATGGTTGGCCGAGAAGTTAAATCCCGATATAAACAATCAATCCTGGGCTATTTCTGGGTAATTCTAAATCCGCTAGCACAGATGATGGTTATGAGCTTTGCTTTTTCTCTGATTCTTCGCATCCCCACTAATGCCGCCGGCAACATCCCATATTCTATTTTCCTCTTTGTCGGCCTCCTACCCTGGAACCTGTTTTCTAACTCCCTAACCTTTGCCTCGAACTCCCTGGTTGGATCAGCTCCTCTCATTACCAAGATTTATTTTCCCAGAACAATCCTCGTCATCTCTACCATTATTGCCAAAATTATTGACTTCCTTTTTGCCCTGTCCATTCTGGTGGTCTATATGGTCATTTACCAAATCCCGATTAACACCAATATCCTCTGGGTTGTCCCCATCTTCTTAATCCAACAGATTTTCACCATGGGTTTATCCTTATTTTTTGCCGCCGCTAATCTTTTGTACCGCGATATCCAATACCTCTTAAGCCTTATTATCACCTTGTGGATGTATGTTACTCCCGTCATTTACCCCGCCGATCTGGTCCCGGAAAGATTAAGATTTGTCTTTCAGCTTAACCCGATGGCAGTTATCATCAACGCCTACCGCCAAACCATCCTGGGTGGGGGACCCCCCAATTACTCCAGCATCTTTATTGCCCTACTCGTTTCCCTCATTACCCTTTTGCTTGGCCTCTCTTATTTTAAATCCCGGGAAAAAATCTTTGCAGACAATATTTAGCGCATTAGCACTTTAGAACTTTGGAACGTTAGAGCTTTAGTGCCGTAGATCTTTAAACAAAAATATGAATTTTACTAATCTAAAAATCTGGGAAGAAAGTCACAATCTGGCTCTAAAATTTACAAACTTTGTAAACAATTTCCAAAAACAGAAACCTTCGGAATCATCTCACAAATACAAAGATCATCTTCGTCAGTTCCCGCCAACATTGTTGAATGATTTGGCAGAAAGAGCAATAAGGAATTTATTCAATTCCAATATCAAGCCAAAGGCTCTTTAATAGAAACCGAACGTTTTTTAATACTTATAAACTATCTAAATTATGCCAACAAATTAACAATAGAAAATTTATTAAACGAATACGAAATACTAGCTAAAATGCTAAACTCCTTTATCACTCAGCAAAAAAACAAATCTCATGTCCAAATTTAACGCTCCAAAGCTCCAAAACTCTAATACTCTACCGCTCCAAAGTTCTAACACTCTAACGCCCCAAAGTTCCAAAGTTCCAAAGCTCCAACCCTCCGACGTTCCAATCATCCAATTCTCCCACGTCACCAAAGACTTTAGTCTTCAAAACCAAAAAACATTCAAAGAGTTTTTACCTGCCCTGTTTTTAGGTGAAAAAACCGTCAACAAATTCACCGCCCTTTCCGACATCTCTTTTGAAATCCAAAGAGGGGAGTGTGTCGGCATCATCGGCCCAAACGGTAGTGGCAAATCAACCATTCTAAAGCTTGTAGCCGGGGTAATGTCGCCTACCTCCGGAAAAGTTACGGTAGAAGGAAAAATCTCCCCTCTCATCGAGCTTGGTGCTGGCATGCATCCGGAACTATCAGGCAAAGAAAACATCTACCTCAACGGCTCCATTCTCGGCCTGAAAAAATCAGAAATAAATAATTATCTTCAAAGTATCATTGACTTTGCCCAACTAGTGGATTTTATTGACCAACCGGTTAAACATTACTCATCCGGCATGTACATGCGCCTGGCCTTTGCCGTCGCCGTCCACGTTGATCCAGAAATTTTAATTGTCGACGAAATCCTGGCTGTTGGCGATTCTGCCTTTCAGGAAAAATGCTTCCAAAAGATGGAAGAATTCAAAGCCAAAGGAGTTACCATACTTTTTGTTTCCCACTCCATGACCCAAGTCCAATCCTTTTGTTCCCGGGTCATATACCTAAACCACTCAAAATTAGTCGACCAGGGAACTCCGGAAAAAATTATCGAAAGATATCAAACTGACCAAGTCAAATGAAAGTTTTACTTTTTGCCAATATCGGCGGCGTTCCAAACGGTTTGTATTACCATGTTGGAGATGAAGCTATGTTCCTCCAAACTTATCACTTATATCAAAAATATTTTCCAAAAATAGAATTATCAGCTTTTGTAAGTTATCCCTCTCACACTGATCTAAAAATTACAGAGCAGTCACTTCCTCCTTTCCCTTCAAATCGGTATCTTGTTAATTTTATAATCAAATTTCTAAAATTATTATCATTAAAATTATTGCACTTGAATTTTTTCTCCCCAGAAGATATTCGTTTTATAGACTGCCTAAAAAAACAAGACGTAATCCATTTCTGCGGTGGTGGTAATCTATCCAGCTTGTTCCAAAGCTGGCTCTATCTATCTGCCTTTACAATTATTACCGCTAAATTATTAGGCAAAAAAATCATTTTGACAAACCAAACAATTGGTCCATTCAAATTTAGAGACTTACCCTTTATCATCCCGATTCTGAATCTGCCAGAAAAAATCGTTATCAGAGAACCTAGCTCTACACTCTCACGTTATGGAATTTTGATCCCAAAAACCTCCGGGGCACCTGATATTACCTGTTTTTTAAAAAATAATCCTGTAAAAATCCAACCTAAAAAGCATATCCGCATCGGAATCTCCATCCACAATTGGGGCAAATACAACAAAATACTTATAGACAGTATTGCCCACTCTCTAAACACTGTTTCCCGATCAAAAAAAATAGAAATATTATATTTACCTCATATAATTACAAACGTTAGTGATGAGCTTGATGACTCAATTTTTATGGCTCAGTTAAACCGTCTTTTCAACCCAAAAATTAAAATCATTTCTCTCGATTTAAAAAATATTATTTATCCTGAATCAAAATTAGCAGCAAAAATTAAGTATCTTACCTCCACTTGTGATTTAACAATTTCTACCCGATACCATAATCTTATATTTTCTTTGTCAGAAAACGTGCCGGGAATTACCTTCACCTCAGAGTCATACTATTATCAAAAGAATTCCAATGCTCTAAAATTTTATTATCCATTATCATACGGCAATTATTTAGTTCAGTTAGATCGTCATCCCCAAAAAAGAGATGCTTTTAATACTACTCTTTCCAAAATAATAACCCGGATTCATTCCAATCAGGCAGAGAAAAAACACTTATCAAAAATAAACAAAAAATTAAATTTAACAGCCAAAACTAACCTATCAAATTTTTTATATTCCGAATCTGCTTAGCCCACCTTATTTTTTTGGGTACTGACACTCGTTTTATCAGGCCCTTTACCAGATATCTATCTGTTTTTCCCTTTAAACATAATTTGTTGTATTCATCAATCAAATTTCCCGCTTTATAAATTTTGTACCACGCTTTCCAATGCCATCCAATATTTGGGTCGTTTAGCGGATTTTTTTCATAAGCCGTACCGCCATTAATAACCTTACATTTAAAATGTTCAAATGATCTTATAGGAAAATGATGTATAAATATATCGTTTCTGATGATTTTTTCTTCATTTAATCCTCCGCTTCCTCTTTTAATTTCGTGATTACCATACCCAATTTTCCGGTACTCGCGAGTAGTTATCACCTTCGGAGCGTATTCATACAATAAAAATTTGTCACTATACATCTTTAAAAGAGTCTTCGGATATTTCAATGGTTTAACCACCATTAAATTCATTGCCGCAATGCCTTCTCCTTCATCTCTCTCTGGCGGCAAATAATTTAGCACATTTACGTAGTTCACCCCAACCATATCTCTTATAGTCTCCCTCAAACTTCCATTATTCGGAAACCACATTTCATCAGCATCACAGTGAATTAAATGTGTCGCCCCCAAATTATCAATAGCCTCCTCCGCCATCGACGACACCCATTTGTCTTGCTCATAAGTGTGTTCTTTTACAATTCTATAGTTTAAAATTCCCTTTTTAGAATATTTGTCTAAAACATCTGTAGTACCATCGATCGACCCATTGTCTATCACTACAATATGGTCCACCCCATTGTTCAAATGAAAACAAATATTATCCTCGATAACATCCTCTTCGTCCCGAACTAACAAAGTCATTATTAATTTCATCTTTTTACTATATCCACTTATAGCACACTTCCAAGGAAGAATATATCAACATGCTGATTGCTCCATAACTATACCATTTGCTTACACAACAATATTTGTCGGATTCACAAACCAAATACACCACCTGAACTATTATTGGTAAAAACGATAAACTACCGATTTTTTGCTATAATCTTGAAAGTATGAAACGTTTTATTGATGTCTTAGTTCCATCGCCAACATGCAACCTATGTTGCCATTATTGTTACGTACCCCAAGAGATAAAACAAAGTAAAGTATCATCTTTTTTATATGAGCCAAAGCATATTGGTCTGGCATTATCAAAAAAACGATTGGGCGGAGTATGCCATTTTAACATTTGTGGAATGGGCGAGACATTGATTCCAAAGCAGGTTTTAGATATCACTCGAGAAATATTGAAAAATGGTCACTACGTCATGATAGTTACTAATGGCACTTTGACGGAGCGATTTCATCAATTTACTAGACTTCCGATGAAATTAAGAGATAGGTTAGGTTTTAAATTTTCATTTCACTACTTGGAGTTGGTCAAACGAGGATTGTTAGATCTTTTTTTTGACAACATTGACTTAGTAAAAAAATCGGGAATGTCGTTTTCAGTGGAAATAACTCCGTCTGACGAACTGGAACCATATATTGAAGAAATTAAAAGAATTTCAAGGAGTAGAGTCGGGGCATTGCCCCATTTGACCATTCCTCGTGATATGAAGGTATCTGATATCGTGTTACTCTCAAAATATTCATTGGATGAATTCATAAAGAAGTGGAAAGGGTTTGATTCGGAAATGTTACGTTTTAAAAAATCTACCTGGGGAATTAAGCGATGTGAATATTGTTATGCAGGAGCCTGGTCCGGTCTGTTGAATATCGGAAACGGGATTTTGACAGCATGTTATGGTAGTAAAATTACTCAAAATATTTTTGAGGATCTTAAAAAACCAATTATGTTTGTAGCCGTAGGCAAGGGATGTAATTTACCCCATTGTTATAACTCACACTCACTGTTGACATTGGGTAATATTCCAAAAATAAAGGGTGTATACGCCAACATAAGAAATCGTAAAAATGAAAAAGATGGAAGTGAATGGTTAAAACCAAATATGAAAAAATTCTTAAGTCATAGGCTTGAAAATTACAATAAGCAATTTACATTGATAGAAAAATTAAAGAACTATACGAGAAAAAAAAGAATCGAAAATAAAAAATGAAACTACCATCCGTTTTCATAGTTGGCGACAGTATTTCGATCGGCTATGACCCATATCTTCGTAAATATTTAAAAGGGAAGTTTTGGTATTCACGAAAACTAGGCACCAAAGAGACTTTTTGGAACCCCGGTACACCCATGAGTGCAAACGGAGGAGATTCTTCTCTTGTACTAAAATACCTTCAAAACAACCATAAACATAAAGAGATTCCAAAAGTTAATTATTTATTATTTAATTGCGGTTTGCACGATATTAAGACAAACCCCATCACTGAGAAAAAACAAATTACTATATCAAGATATAGGGAGAATCTACGCCTCATTCTCCAAAAGGCAAATAAGTTTACTAATTACATTGTTTGGGTAAACTCAACGCCAGTCAATGATACATGGCATAACACCAGGTGCAAAGATTTCTCTCGCTACAATAAAGATGTGTTGGAATATAACTGCGCTGCAAAAAAAATAATGCAAAAGCACAAGATACCCACTATCGACCTTTACTCACTCACACTAAAATTTGGACAAAATCTCTATACCGACCATATACATTTCAAAAAAACAATATATCAGAAACTAGGCAGATATATTGCATTTTTCCTCTATAAACAACACCACCTAAACATCACCTAACACGATACGCTCATTCTAATTTTTCTTCTAATTCCTTCACCATCCGAGTGTCAGACCAAATATTTTTATTTCCAATAATTATCATCATTATATATCACCACAATAAGATTAATATTTGGTTACCTTGACTTTTGCTTGTTCAATCGCATAATGATAAACCATCATGTGACCCATACCCACATACCAAACATCAGCTCGGTTCTTTACATAGTCTAGATGAAGGGGAAAATATCCTCTACCCCCCCAAGATACTTTTTGTAAGTGAAACCCTAGGTGGTAAATTTTTCCCAAAGCATAATCACTGTCAAACCTAGCATTCATGATCTCCAAACTTGCCGATTCGGCAAATCCATATCTATCCCAAAGCTCGCATAGTCCGTCTACCCCATCCCACTCGGAGAAAAGACCATCATGAATATTAGTCCCGAAACCAGCAATATTAGTTAAATATTTATACTTTCCTGCTTTTGCCTACATTGTTTCACCATATTCACTAAAGGGTGCTATCCATGAAAAAATATATTCATCAGCGCCTTTTTTATTCAAAAATGGCATAGTGAGGTTATCCAATATCATTTGTCTTGATTCTCCCATCTCCACATCAAAGTCGTATGGCATATGCAAGTGAGACATACGGTGTGAAGTTAGCTCGACATATCCATTGTCAATTTTCGCCTGAATGTTCACCCAGGTCTCGGTAGTAAAATCTCCCATTTTAAAAAATCCTGCAGTAACCCAAAATTTTTAGAGGGATCTCCATCGTTGTTTTTCTTCCAGACTTCTATACCGCTTGAAAAAGGTGAAATCTGGAATTTATATTTTAATGGATAAGTTAGTCCATAATCTGTTCTCGCAGTGGTATCTGAAATTATTCTAAATTGTAAGTTATTTTATAATTATTACTTTCCTTATGTTTGGCGGGAGGGGAGAAAACATAATAAAGCACTATCAGGAATGTGGTAACTGGCAAAATAACTAATGACAGTTTTCTCAAATGGATGCTACATATAGGCATATTCTTTATTATCATGCAAATTAAATTAATTGTATCAAGGCCCAATCATAGTCTGTAAAAACAAGGTCCTCTATATTTGATTCTATTTTTAGATCTTCTTTTTTCGCGACACCAAACATTAAGTTAATCTTATGTATAATATAGGCATTGCAGGATATGGTCACAAAAAGTTTAGGTAATTATCTGGTCTCGAAAAACTCTCAATTCAAAAAAGAGCTTGCCGACACAAGGGCCAATCTCACTCAGATCAATTTGGATCTAGCCAAAGTCAAATCATCAAAATTTTACCGTCTCTGGCGCATATATCGCTATATTATAGAAAATGGACAACCCTAAAAAAACAACACCACCAGACCTTTTCAAAGTCATCAAAGAAAATGAAAAACTCTTAACAAAGATTATCTCCTTAAAATATAAAAAACAGGATCGCCAAAAAGAACTATCAATTATCGTAAATTCCAGGGCTTATAAAATTTGGCGACTTTTTATTAAACTTAGGAAATATCTTTTACTTATTCCCGCCCAACTATTATTCAGATTACCAATAAGTGTTTTTTACACCGCTATTTTTACCTTAATTTTTATTTTCTCTAAGTTTGTCTCCATATTTCAAGTATTTACCGGCAAAAAACTGACACTCACGACTCGGGAAACAATACTTGACGGCATTAGTTTTATTATTCCCACCTGGAACAAAAAAAATATGGTTCTCAAATGCCTGTCCCTATTAGACCAAATTGCCACCGCCGAGAGGTCCGAGTTACCAGTTGAAATTATTGTTGTTGAAAATGGCTCAATTGACGGTACCTTCGATGCTCTAAATAAGCTCAAGACCAAAAATCGCCTACTTGTTCTAAAACAAAGTACCAATCTGGGTTATGCAAAAGCCGTCAACCTGGCCGTTCAAACCGCTCAGTACAATTACGTCTACCTCCTAAACAACGACATGGAACCACAAAAAAACTTTTTGTCCGAACTAATTAAGTTGACTCGAAAACTGATCGATAAAAATAAACTATTTTTTGGTATCGCTTCACAAATATTCTTTTATGATAAAACTAAACGTCGGGAAGAATCCGGTAAAACCTTTTTTCATATGCACAACGGTTTTCTAGATGTTGCCCACGTCATTAATAAGTATAATCTTGAGGATATCAGTATAATCGCCTATGCAGGAGGAGGATCATCACTCATAAACAAGCATCTCCTTGTCAAACTGGGTCTACTTGATCACAAAACTTACACCCCACTTTATTGTGAAGACATGGACATAGGATATCTGGCCTGGAAATATGGATATCCTTCTTATTTTCTTCCATCATCACAAATTATTCACCACCATCAATCATCATCAAAAAACCTTAGCCGCGACCCCAGATACTATATGTACAAAAACTTTGTTGCCTTTATTTTAAAAAATACCATGTCGTCCAAACTTTTCTTTAAATACCTTACCGTCTTTATGTTCAGGATAAACTTGTCTGAGGATGCATATAACTACGCCACCGAAAATTTACTAAACGTCTTTAATATCTTTAAAAGCAGAGTTAAATCCAATAAATATTTATCTGTATTTTCAGATAATAAACTTTTTGATTTTGTTAAATTTGAAACTAAATATGGAAGCAGATTCCTCTAAAAAAAATATATTAATCATATCGGCCATTTCACCTTTTCCCGCAGACAGTGGAGGAGCCACCCGCATCTATAACACCATAAAACATCTGTCCGGCCATTACAATTTGTATTTCTTATTACATAAAAATCCCAAATACCGGCTTAAAACAGACGAATTAGACTTTCTTCTAAAAAACACCATCGAATATTATGTTTTTGACCTCAAAGAAGAAAAAACCAATTGCTTTTTTGGCTGTAAAACCATCCCTTACTGGTTTTCAAATTGGTTTGACAGTGAGCTGATTCTGGGGATAAACAAAATCATTTCAACCCACGCCTTTGACTTTATTCAGGTAGAAACCACCCAACTTGGGTACCTTATCGATTATCTACCGGCTGATATTCCCAAATCGCTTACCGCCTATGATGTTTGTTTTGTCTCTTTTTTGCGCCGATTAAAGGAAACAAGGGGCATAAAAACAAAATTTACTCATTTTTTTCTCTGGCTACAAATATATATTTTTGAAAACAAATATCTTTCTAAATACAATTTTGTCACTGCCATGTCGTCAGCAGACGATAAATTTTTTAAGCAATATTTAAACCTGAAAAACACTTTTATTGTTCCAAATGGAATTGAAAAAATTGAACCAAAAATATCAGCTAAAAAATCAACGCTAAAGCTAGGCTACATTGGCTCATTTAACCATCCTCCAAATTACCATGCTTTCAAATTTTTTGTCAATCAGATCGCCCCTCTTCTTGAAAAGAAAAATATAAAATATGAATTTATCTTAGCCGGTAATAACAAACCCGAAGATGTAAGATATCTTGTCAACAATTCGCCCATAAAAAATAAAAAATCTATCAAGCAAGTTGGTTTTATAAAAGATTTAAGAGATTTTTATCAACAAATCGATTTGTTAATCACCCCGATATTTTCCGGCTCGGGCACCCGCCTTAAAATCCTTGAATCTTTAAGTTTCAGCACCCCCGTAATTTCCACCACCATCGGCGCCGAAGGTATCAACAGCATTGATCCAAAATATCTAATGATTGCCGACACCGCCCAAGATTTTTATAAGAAAATTTCTACTTATCTTTTCCCCAAAACAACCCAATCTTTGGTTAAATCACCCGGTCTTAGAAAGTATCTTTGGTCAAATATTTTTAAAAGTTATTATCAAGTTTTAAATCACCGATTTCAATGAAACAATATCAAAAATACCCAATTGTAGACCACACCTCATTTATTGAAAAAGCAATTATTTATTTAGGAAAATTCCCAGTTTATTGCCCCGTCTGCGGGAATATTTCCTTTATTTCAAAAATTAATAAAATCAATCTCCGCGAGAGCTGTCAGAGTTATTGTTGCAATTCCACAAACAGACAACGACAGATGGCCATAGCAATTTGCAAATATCTGAGAACTTCATCGTTAAAAAAGATTTCAAAATATCAGGGATCAATTTATAACACAGAGTCGTTTGGTCCAATCCATAATGAACTTATTAAGGCAGGACATTACACGTGTTCCGAATATTTTGGCAATAAATATAAAAGCGGAAAAGTTTATAACGGTACGTTACACCAGGATTTAATGAATCTTTCTTTTTCTGACCAAACATTTGACATAGTTTTGTCCTCAGACGTCTTTGAGCACATTTCAAAACCGTATTTGGCACACAAGGAAATTTATAGAGTCCTAAAACCAGGCGGGATACATATTTTTACAGTACCATTCAGCTCCAGTGGTTATCACGATGAAAAAAGAGCATCAATTGTCAAAGGCAAGATAAAACACCATCTCGCCCCTATTGTCCATCTTGATGGTATCAGACCCGATAGCGGCACTCTTGTTTATAATATATTTTCTCTTGAAATGGTGGTCCGATTAGATAAAATAGGTTTTTCGACAAAAATTCTTAACATCAAATCCTTAATCAATGGCGTAATAGGCGAAGGAAACTTAGTCTTTATTTCATCAAAAAATACTTTTTAGCGGCTTCCACCAATCCCCTTAACACACTTATATAGAAGTGTGTCTCCGAAAATAGTAGGGCTCTGGAAATACCACGCCGACGGGTCAAAATCCACTATGGTGCACTGCCGACCTTTCGTCCAATAAATAGAATCTGGGGCTAACCATTGTTTATTACCCACCAACAAAAAACTATTTTCATCATCTACTTTTCTAATTACTGATTTTATTTTCTCATCAATTTTATCACTGGCAACAATCTCATTGTATTTTCCCATATCAATTGCCGACACAACCGACATTCCTGCTATATTTGCCAAATATGCTAATAATGTCTCCGGGCCACGATTTCTAACTACCATTACTTTATTGGAGTCAAAAACTGTTTTATAGCCGTCGGTCATTTCCGCCAAACGATCCCTGCCAAGCAACTTTAAACCGGCAATATATTGTGAAAAAAAGTATCCACGGGGTTGAGCTCTTGTCAATGACCGCAAATTAGGGCGCCAACCAAAATCTGTTTGAATCGAGCTAAAACAAAAAAATATAAAAAATAAATAAATCAGCAATCTCCTCTTCCTCTCCAAAACTAGACGTAAAAAACGATCGTCAAGACCCTCCTCGTTTATAAGCCACAACCAATTTACACCAACAAAAACAATAAGATAACGGGAATATCCAAACAATACCGACCATAAAATATAACCTAACAAAAACAATCCGTATTTCAACTTCCTTCTTCTCAACAAAAACCACCACGATAAACAATAGGGAACCGCACTAAATGCCGAAAAAAAATATTTTGCCATTGTATTTACGATTCCTTCTCCATATCTAAGAGTAAATTGGCCAATTACTGGCCACAAAAAAACCTCCACCAGTCCTTTCGGGCCCCATCTGGTATCTTTAAAATTAGCCAGTGAATACAAAGGCGATTTAAAATAACTATTATACAAAAAAGCAATTGGATTACCGGTATTTACATAAGAAACCACAAAATATATCACTATTAGAAACAAAAACAATACTACCCATCTCCACTTTATATCCTTCTTCTTCTGCCAAACAAAATACAAAAATATGGGCATTACTACAACTCCCGATGACTGTTTAATAATCATTGCTAAAAATCCCACTATTACCCCCACTGTTCTGTTACCCCTCGCTGAAACCAATTGGTAAAACATCTCCAAGCTCAAGATCAGAGTCAAAAAATCCACCATAAAAGTAACATGCGTCGCCATTAAATGCGGTACAAAAAATATGTACAAAAATATTATGTCCCACAACATCCTCTTGCTTGCACTTTTTTCCCCAGACTTTAGTCTTAAATTTATTGAGATATACCAACCAATCAACAACAGACCATTAATTAAGAGACTTAATCTAATTCCAAAAATTTCTAGCAAATACGGATACCCCAATTGAGCTACAGGATAAACATAAGTACCAAAATCCAGAGGCAAAAAATTAACAGCCTGCCAAATATCACTTGCGTAACCCCCAATGACTAAATGGAAAGCAAAATCATCATACACCGGAAAATAGATTGGAAATCGGCTAACTAACACCAACCATAAAGGGATGGTCCATAACAATTCAATTTTTGAGAAAATAATTTGTCGATCTACAACAAATTTCCATAAAACATACCACCACGTCAGCCACAAGACCAATAAAGTCCAACCAAATATTTGACGATCACTCATCAAGGGTAACACCGAACCAGCGGCCAGCAAAACCACTCCCGCAATTAAAAAACTGATATACCCAAGATAAAAATTTGCCAAAAAATCCTTCATGATCCCTTAGCTTCATGATATCATCACATCAAATGCTTTTCAGCTCCAATCTCTTCCTTTTTCTTTTTTTACCAATCATCCTTTTAGTCTACTTTGGTATCAATAAAATAGTCAAACCGCCTATTCTTATCTCCAACCTTATCCTAATTATCTTTAGTTTCTTCTTTTATCTCTGGGGTAGTGGTTTATTCACCGCTATCTTTTTAGCCTCTATTTTTATCAACTATCTATTCGGTCGACTAATGGCCAAACACGCACGTTTAAAAAAAATATTTCTCTTTTTGGGTATAACCGCTAATCTTTGTTTGCTAGGCTATTTCAAATATTTTAATTTCTTCTGTCAACAAATCTCTACCTGGTTACACCTTACTCCTCCAACCATCGTCCCTATTTTTCTCCCCATCGGTATCTCTTTTTATTCATTTATGGCTATCTCTTATCTTGTTGATGTTTACCGTCAACAAAAATCAGCCAACTTTATCGACTTTGTTTTGTACCTTAGTTTTTTCCCCCACTTAGTCGCCGGACCAATCGTCCGCTACCAGGAAATTGCTGAAGAAATAAAAAAACGCCAACCAAGCATCGACCAGTTTTTTGAAGGTCTTTGGAGGTTTTCTCTGGGTCTTAGTAAAAAGGTGATTATCGCTAACTCCGTAGGGCAGCTCACCGACAAGGTCTTTTCCCTGCCTCCAAACGAAGTCGGTTCACTTTTGGCTTTATCGGGGATAATCGCATACACCATTCAAATCTATTTTGACTTTTCCGGTTACTCCGATATGGCAATTGGTCTGGCTGGTTTTTTTGGTTTTAAATTCCCCGAAAATTTTTGCCATCCCTATATGGCCAGTTCCATAACTGATTTTTGGCGGCGCTGGCACATGTCTTTATCACGTTTTTTCAGAGACTATCTCTATATCCCCCTTGGAGGAAATCGTCTTGTCTCAATACGAACTTATTTCAATCTTATTGTTGTCTTCACCCTCTGCGGGCTTTGGCATGGGGCCTCTTGGACATTTGTCGTGTGGGGACTTTATCATGGAGTATTACTCGTAATCGAACGGATTCTCAAAAATAAATTTCATTATGAACCTAAGGGTATTTTCTCCATAATCTTAACTTTTTCTTTAGTTTCTTTAGGTTGGATTATTTTTCGCTCTCCTACGTTATCCTTTGCCATAAATTATGTCAAGACATTGTTTGCTTTTTCTGACAGATTACCTCCATTCTATACCCTCCGCTATTTTATCCCACCCAACGTTGCCTTTTATCTGGCAATAGGGCTAATATTTTCTTTCTTCCCGCTGACTAAACCTAAAAACGCTTATCTTCGCGGGCTAATAATATTAACCTTAACCCTAATCTCACTCTCCTTTCTTTCTAAAATATCATTTACCCCTTTTATCTATTTCCAGTTCTAACATCAATGGCCATTCATAATCTTAAAGTCCTCATTATTTTTTTAGTAATAAATTTTTTGGTTCTCAAAATATATGCAAAGGCCAAAGGACCTAAATTTTACTTTAACCCAAAAACACCGTTCGTTGCTTTTTTTCTTTATTTAATATGTTTCCCGTTTTTTCAGGAAAAGACCAACATTTTCCGTTATCAATCCGTCGAAGAAAACCGCAAAAAAATTTCCCATCCTCTCGGTAATCCTATTGTTGAGCTTCTCAATACAAAAAATAATTACTCCTCCGCCTACGAAAAATATTTTAACGACAACTATGGCTTGCGGGATCTTTTTATTCGTCTCAAAAACCAAATCGATTACTCGGCGTTTGGAGTTTCCGATGAAATTATCATCGGTAAAAACCACTGGCTATTTTACAAAAATGTCGTTGAACGGGAACAATTTTATCTTGAACAGCAAACCGAAGCTCAATTCGAAAATATTCAAAATAAAATTCTTTCACTAAATCAGTATTTCAAAAAGAGGGAAGTCCTCTTTGTAGTAATGCCTATTCCTATGAAAAACTCCGTCTATCCAGAACATTACACCAACCGCACCACCAATAGGCCATCGCCGACCAAATTTGAAAGATTTATAACTTTTTTAAAATCACATCCGGAAGTAGCCTTTATTGACGCCCCTGCCATCTTGCAACAATACAAAAACCAATACCAATTGTTTCACAAAACAGACTTCCATTGGAATGACACTGCCGCCTTTCTCGTTTCCCAAGAAACTATCAGCTCTATTAACAAATGGACAAACCGTTCCGTCCGCTGGCAATACCCGCTCAAAACACAAAATGATACTGACTTTACCGGAGGCCAAACCAATTCTCTTGCTATCCTTATTTCCCCAAAAGAAAACATTTTACGAATCAGTAACTCACCAAAAAGCGCTATCCCCGACCCAATCACACCTCTACCATTTCTATATTATTTTAAATCTCCGGTTTCTTCGCAAAACCTATTCCCAAAAATGCTTTTGATCGGTAACTCTTACCTTCTTAATTTTCTCAACACAGGAATTTTTGATCATTTTAGCGAAACCCTGATCATCCATAGTAACGACATGCAAAAAATTCCGACTGCCGTTCCCAAAGACGTCAAAATTGTTATTTGGGAAATGATAGAAGTCGATCTTCTCAAAGAGTCTCTTTTTAAAATAAATTACTAACGGAAATTCCTATCATCTTTTCGGCAGTTTACCAATAACAGCCACATTCTCAATAACCTGAGGATTATCTAAGTCAAAATTATTTTTCCTCATCCTGGCCAAAATACACGTATCCCAGTTTTCAGCCTGTTGTCCATAATTTATTGAATAAAATCTAGCATCACCGATTTTATTCTTATCAAATAGCATTATTACTTTATCAACTCCGTCCAACTCAACAGGATAATAAAATATCTCTTGTTTTAAAAATGGGTAGGCTAACGCTTCTGGTAAAGAAATCATATCATTTATACCGACACTGGATTGAAACTTCATAAATTTATCAATTATACCTTTTCGGCTTAAGTACAAAGTTTCGTAACTCTTATATATTTTGTCAAAAACATAACTTGATTCACCGATTTTATAATTATCGACATTAAATTTGGAAATGAAAACTAAATACCCAAATAAAAATAAGGTCAAAAATACTTTATTTTTAAATTTGATTAAAGATACGGAATAAACAAACAGCCACAATGTAGGAACAAAATACGATATATGATAATGGGTAGACCATGCAAGTTTACCAATCTGTATCATTATATTTGGCATTAAAAAAAATATCCAAGCAATAAAATTTTTCGGTTTAAACAAAATTATAAAACCGCTAAAAATTATATTAACTAAAATAAATATACCGGAAGAACGAGAGATAATTACATTATAGAGATTTACTACGATACTAATAATTCCCCCCGAAAACGTATTGTTTATTACACTATTTTGTGTTGAACCTGGTTCGGCAGTTTGTTTGATTATTGTAATCATAATCAAACTTATAATCAAAGAAAACAAACCGATAATTAATATTTTTTTATCTCTTTTAAATAAAAATAAATAAACCAAAAAAACCATAAATAACGAAATACCATAAATCTCATTTGACGAAATCGCCAACAAAGAGAAGATAGAAATCAATAAATAGTTTAACTTTTTACGAGACAACAATAAGATGGTCAAAGAACAAAACAACAAAAAAAATCTATTAAAATAAAATTGTCCGTAAAAACCCTGCAACCAAAGAGGATGCTGCGATGCAATTAAAACCAATATTGCAGAATTTAAACTATCCACCATGTACCTTCTCGCCGCCAAATAAACAAACAATAATACCGTTGAATAAATAATCGCCTGCGTTAAGGCTATAAACCAATAAATATCAAAAAATCGAAGCAAAAATCCCAACGGAAAAGCAATTAGATAGAAATGACCCCAGGGGGGAAACTCTTTTGGGGTAATTAGCGAACGGCCACAAACATATTCGGCACTTCTATACCAAACGTCGTTAAGTGAATAAGTAATAGACCTGGCATAACTACTTTCAAACCCCAAACCTTTACTGATATTCAACATTATCTGGGCTGCAAAAGTTGTATCCCCAAACTGAGATTGCATATTCCGATAAAATAATAACCTAGTAAGAATCAATGATATTAAGATATAAAACACTACCACGATAAATACTTCATATTTTTTACAACACATAATCTCGATTTTGAAAAATAGCTCTCTAAGCTTTTTCAAATAGGCCGTGAATATTTTTGTACTCTTAAACGTAAAAAAAAATATATACAAGTAAATTACAACAAAGATTAATAAATAATTTACCAAGGAAACATTACCAAAAAAAGACCTTATTTTATTGAAAACAAATCCAATAATTTCTTCTTTATGCTCCAATAAATATTCTTTTGGAAAACTATGCTTACTCAAAATTGAAGAACCTTTAGCCACCATTTGAACCGAGTTCCCGTTTACCCCATCCAAGGACTCTATTTCTATCTGATATTTTTTGTTTTTTGAATCTTTAATTCCAGGAAACCCAAAGGGAAAATATTGATTATTTTGGAATTGGTCAACCTTATATTTATTGCTGTAATACCAATCACCACTACCTATTTCCTTTATCCTAAATTGTAAGTAATCATCGTTAATTCTTCCATGCGTGTCAAACTTGACTGCGACTATACCTAAATTATTATTTTTAGCCGCAAATTCCTCCGAAACCTTCACACCCTTAAGTAATTCTCTGTTTTGACTACCTACAAAATCATGGCCTTCAACAATCACTGTAAAATTGTAATCCTGAAATTCACTAACTTTCATAAAACCTATCCCTATCAACACTAACACCGCTAAACCCAAAACAATTGCCAATTTACTTTTAAAATACATAATATTCAACTATATTTTTTGAAGCACTACCGTTAAACCCAGTCCTATTGGCGGTCTTATATACTTTTCCACAAATTTTTGAAAGGGAACGACATAACTATCATAAAATTTCCCCTGATTCTTGACCAGATTAATCCCGGAACCCGAACCAAGAGTTATTTTTTTAAACTTAAAATATAATAAAGACCCTAACACACCAATAAAATCCTGATACCAAATATCTACGACGTTAAATCTTTCTCTATTTATTAAACCCAACATATATTTTTTCGAGTATCTCCGGTAATGACCCAAAAATTTATCGTGAGATGAATACAAAAAAGGTAAGGCAGGGACTTCAATTAAAATCATACCACCAGGTTTGAGAAGTTCATAAGCTTTTTCTATGGCTTTAATATCTTCTTTAATATGTTCCAACACATGAATAAACAAAATCGTGTCAAAATGTCCGACTGTTTTATCCTTTAGCTTAAAGAGATCTTCCATTTGAAAAGAGACATATTTAGGAAAAACGAATCTCTTCTGATGAAGCTTAAAAAGAGTTTTTGAAGGTTCTATCGAGACCAATCTTTTTATACCCCTCGCATTTTTAACAATTTCGTTTGTAAACCCCTTTTCTCCACTTCCTACTTCTAAAATTTCCCTCCCGACATATTTACCAATTAGATCATATTGATATTTTCGGTAATTATTTAGTTCATAATCTTTCACTTTCTTAGTCCAATCCATACCACACACATAATTATCGTCTTTCTTCATATTATTTTTTTAAAGATACTAGTAATTCAATAATTTTTTCGGCCGCGCTAATTGGTAGTCCTCCGTAAAATGGCAATGCTAACACTTCTTGTACTACACGATGGGCATTAGGTAAGTTCGTTGGGTTTGATGAAGGTAGGTTTTTATAATACGGGTATTGACTGCAAAGTGGAAAAAAATACTTCCTCGGATATATGTTATACGTCTTTAAAATTTCACTTACCTCATCACGGGAACGCCCAAATACTCTTTTGTCAATTCTAATAACAAAATATTGGTAACTTTTTTTTACATTAGGCCGATCTTTCAGGTAGGTTATTCCTTCAATTTTATCAAGATGGTTCTGATACATCCTGCTAATTAGCATTCTTTTTTTTCTTTCAGTATTTACTAGTGATAAAACTACAAGACCAAGCACGGCCTGAATCTCATTCATCTTACCGTTGATTCCAGGAACAAGCACTTCTTCCCCGATTATCCCAAAATTTCTAAGCAAATCAATTTTTTCTTTTAACAATTCATCTTTACAAATCAGAGTTCCACCTTCCCCTGTGTGGAACAATTTTGTCGGGTGAAAACTAAACATTGAAATATCCCCAAAATTCCCGATGCCCACACCATCGATTTCGGTTTCAAAAGCATGGGCAGCATCATATATTACTTTTAAACTACGATCGTTTGCTATCTTCTGGATTTTTTCTACATCACATGGCGTCCCAAAAACATGAACAGGTAAAATAGCCGTGGTTTTCTTGGTAATATTTTTTTCTATTTGGTCAGAGTCAATATTCATTGTTAAAGGGTCAATATCACAAAATACAGGTTTAATATTGCACCAGGTCAAACAATTTGGGGTTGCCGGAAAAGTAAAAGGTGTAGTGACAACTTCCCCTTTAAGATCAAGACTCTTAATGGCCGTTAATAGAGCTATTGTACCGTTATTAAATATTGATACTTGGGGAACTTTAAGTATTTTTTTAATTTTCTTTTCTAAGGTTTGAAGTTGTATTCCATTATTTGACAACCATTTACTTTTCCATACCTCTTTTAATTTTCCATTAAATGCCGCTAAGGGCGGAAAAAGAGGCCTTGTAATATAAATAGGTTTCTTAAACGGTTTCATAGGTATTTCTTCCTAATGACATAATTTGGTTTCTTTCGAAGCTCACTATAAATACGCCATGTATATTCACCTATCACCCCCAGCATAATCATTATCAAGCCTCCCACAAATAAAATCGCCACCATAATCGGTGCCCACCCCGTAAAAGGTGTTTTACCGACAAACCAAGCGTAAATAATGGTTAACCCATATATAACCCCGACAATAGAAGTGATAATGCCAGACAAAGAAATAAAACGGATGGGAAGATAAGAGGCGTCAAGAAAAGCATCCAAGAAATTTTTTAACTTTTTTGAGAAATTGTATTGCGATTTACCAATCGTTCGTTTCAGTCGAGTATAGGGGATAAAGCATGTTCGATAGCCAGTCCACAACAAATCTCCCTGAAAAGACCTATTCCGAATATCTATTGTATTGTATTCATCCAATGGTTTTCGATCTATAAGGACATAGTCAAATCCACCTATAGGTAACTGAGGAAAAGAGAGCTTTAAAGCTCCATATGCCAAACGGGAAAAAAATTTAGCCGCAAAAGTATCTGAACGACCCACCCGGTAACAAGCAACTATCTCTGACCCTTTCCTCCAACTTTTAATCATTTTCGGAATCATCTCCACCGGGTCCTGCATATCCGCCGAAATGTTAATGACCGCATCACCACTAGCCTCTTTTAACCCTGCGAGAATAGCTGCCATTTGACCAAAATTTCTGGTAAATGATATAGCTTTTACCCGTGAGTCTTCTTTTCTTACATTAAATATTTCTTTCAGCGAATCATCATCTGAACCATCATCAACAAAGATAATTTCGTATTCATAACCCGCTAATGATTTTGCAAAAACTGATTTAATTTTCTCATATGTTTTGCAAATAGATCCCTCGTTGCGATATACGGCAATAACTAATGAAATTTTCATTGTTCTATCCTTTTTCACAAAGTAAAAAAATACTGGAACACAAATCCGGATACTGTTGACCTAGTTGATAACAGCCCTCTAGATATTCCAATGAAATAATATCTGTTTTCAATAATCTATCCCATTGAAAATTGGCTAAAGCCTTAAAAAAAATACCAGAGCGATAAACCACTTTCAGCCCAGCAGTTTTTACATCTCGCTCGAGAGTGTCAAAAGTATAAGATATTTTATGCCCATGTTCCGATTCACTTTGGGTAATCGCCGTGTTATGACTTATTAGACCCATTTTTACCGCAATTTGTCTTGAAGGAGCATTGGCATTAGGACAGACCAAAAATAGCCTCCCTCTGTCAGATAGCCATTTACTATTTATTTTTTTCAATAAGTCAACCGGAATGTCGATGTGTTCTAAAACGTGGGTTAATATAACATTATCATATTTTACCGGCAAATCAACAGTTTCAAAAAGCGAATTATATACGATTACCTTTCCCCGTAACTTTCTTTCGGCTTCAGAAACTGCTTCATCTGAAGCTTCCACACAGGTAATATCGGTAAAATATGGAAGAAGTCTTTTAGTGAAATCACCCTTAAAACTCCCTAGTTCGAGTACGTTACCTTTATTGAAAAAGGGGATAAATGATTTCAACATAAAAGAATGCATGACATCAAAATCAAAACTATATACATATTTATGACTTGGTGTATTTTTAAGCTCTTTATTATAGTCTCTTACCTTATTCATTTTATTTATTAAATATTGTCTAATGTTACCATCATCTTCAATGAGTCGTCTTCAGTATCATACTGTCTAAAATTAAACTTTTTATACAAACTAATCGCCAAACTATTGTGTTTATTTACTTCCAACAATATTTTACAAAACTTATTCTCTTTTACGTATTCGATACATCTTAATAATAACCCGGAGGCAATTCCTTGACCCATATACTCTCTTATTACACTCACATTTGTGATATATGCTAAATGGTTAATCTTGTCATTGATATAAGCGGCCACACACCCCACCAAAACTTTACCTGACCACGCCTCAAATCTAATTGCTTTTGCAAATAATTTTTTTGAATACTTTTCGATATTAACTGTTTTGGATAACGAAGGGACAAAATCACCATCACATTTGACCAAATGTGAATATATCTCTTTTTCGGAAGCGGTATTAATTTCATATCTTATATTATTAGCCATATTGAATTACTCCTCAAGCACAGCCATACCAAATCCACATCGTCCAAATTCATTCCCGTTATATAACAAATATATTTTGTCCCCACTTCGAAAAACATGTGGATAACACAACATGTCGCTATCCCAACCATTTCTTGAAACTTCAATACCAACTTTACTGTCATCTCTGATCCAATTGGTCAAATCCTGTGAAAAAGCATATCCAAGTCGATACCCCCTGTCTTTGTTTTCTCTAAAACCAATCGCCTCTCTATAACAAAACAACATATGGTACTGATCATCAAAATTAATAATTGTCGGAAGTGCCTGACATTCCTGTAAATTTAATTTGTCAGGGATTAATTGCCTGCCCTCTTTTTGCCAACGAAAACCATCCTCAGAAGTTGCGTGACCAATTTTATAAATACGTTGCGGTTCTTTACCCTCTGTCTCTTTCAGCCATTTAATACCATAGATGTACCACATATGATATTTATTATTATAGATTTGAACAAAAGGATCGCCTACCAAAAAAGGTTCATGTTGCGATGAGGTCAACACTGGACCGTCTCCTACTCTTTTAAAAGTCAGACCGTCATCATCACTTATGGCCAAACCAATAGAAGTTTCAACTGATACAGACACCCTCCTGCTCCACCCACCGATATACCCCAATATCTTATTTTTTGTCCTTAAAATATTTAGAGGAAAAATACCATGTTCATCAAAACAGCCTAAATTCCCAAGTTTAATTACTGTTTTTTTTGACACATTAATAATATTTGTAAAATTTTTGTCAAAATCAATAAATGAAATATGGCTCAAAAATTTACCGGTCTTGTCCTTTTCCCTAGTCGAAAAATAAATCCTCACAAAATCATCAAACAATAAAGTTTGTGGTGACTGAGCAAACTCAACACAATTATTTAATAATTTATGATCGCGGGGATCAAATATCTTCCCCAATTTTTTCCATTTCATATATTTTTACACTTTATATGACTGAAGCTCTGCTAACCCAAAACCAAACCTCCCGACTTGATTTCCAAGATATAACATAAAAAGATTACCATCTAGTTCAAATACGTGGGGATAAGCAATTGACTCATCGTCCCATCCTTTTTTTGAAATGTCTATACCGACTTTGGTATCATCTCGGACCCAATCGACAAGATTATCAGAAAATGCATATCCAATGCGGTAACCTCTCCTATCACGATAATCTGTACTATACCTATAACAAAAAAACATGTGGTACTTACCTTTATAAAAAATTACATCCGGGCTAGCTTGAGCTTCATTCTCTTCCAATTTCACTTTAATTAGATCTTTGCCATGCTTCTTCCAGGTCGCTCCGTCCTTTGAAAATGCCACTCGAATTTTATACACTGGCTCTGGCTTACCGTTATCTAATATCCATTTCTTACCGGCAATATACCACAAGCACCACATATTATTATACTTTTTTATTTTTGGACCACTTATGATGTACGGTTCGTCAAGATCAAAAGATAATATCGGTCCCGGACCAAGCTTTTCAAACGTTATCCCATCGTCATAACTTATTGCTTTTCCAATAGCTACATTAAACGGCACCGATTCACATCTTGTATAACCAGCATAATAAGCTATTATTTTTTTTCCGTCTTTTATCACCGACACCGGATAAGTTCCAAATTCATCAAAAGTACCCGTTTCTCCTAATTTTAAAATTGGTCTTTGGGATATATCAATTATTTTAAATAGATTATGCCGACTTAAATCAACATAACCGGTATAACTCACATACTGTCCATTTTCATCTCTAGGAGGTCTACAAGAAAAGTAAACTCTCACAAATTTTTCAAATATTAAAGTAGCCGGCGCTTGGGCAAATTCATGCATCCAATCCAAACCTTTATACTCTGTCGGATCAAAAACCTTCCCTAATTTTTTCCATTTAAACATTTTCTGAGTTCACTTTTTACTGTAACGTAAAGTTAGAATTTAAATATTTCTTTATTTCCTCTATGGAATTAAACATCATCACATCGACAATTGATAAAAACGGAATATATTCATTCTCAAACTGCTTATAACTAAAATTACTTGTTTTTATAAAATGTAAATCTATACCTTGTTTTTTAAATTCCTCTTTATTATATAACTCAACTCCCCCAATCGGATTTATATATATATTAGCTTTCCTAGCTTTACAAATTGCTAATACTTTTTCTGCCGACTTAAGAGTATGATCAATCTCTACGCTAGAAGACACGATAAAAGTAGTCTTTATCTCTAAATACTCTTTTATTTTTATCAGGGAATTATAAATAAATAGAAATAAGTTCTTTTCTTCAAACAAAACACAATTTTCTATTAACGGATACACCATTTCAAAATATGGTGCTTTTCGATAAGACTCTTTTATCCTATTTAAGAGCTTACTTTTATCCGTCACCCAAGTATCTGCCAAAAACCTGTCTTTCACATCAGAAGTATCAGGGTCTTTTCTTAGTGGAATTGTAATGTAGGAGTCCTTCCCATTTACCAAAATTCTATTACGATTAATCCATCCTTTTTTTGTATATTTGATATTATCGTAAACCACAAACTCATCGACCGCATTGATTAACTGAAAATATCCTATATAAGGAAAGAAATATGGTTGCATAATACCTACTTTCATTACTATACTTTATAGCAAAAACATTTCCACTTTGATATAACTAACATTGGCACTACTAAAGCCCGACCTTCTAAACTTCTATCTTTATAAGAGTATACTA
The DNA here is from genome assembly GCA_041659325.1 of Candidatus Shapirobacteria bacterium. Lineage (NCBI taxonomy): Bacteria > Candidatus Shapironibacteriota > Candidatus Shapirobacteria bacterium. The sequence continues at coordinate 340,189 of JBAZYN010000001.1, forward strand.
CCAATTTTTTAGGGAATTATCCGTCAATATGTCTACAAAATCATCCCGATGTCCAAGACCAATTATACTATTATCTGCCAGTCATCGACGCTACCAATAATCATTTAATTACCTCAGGTTGCTTTACAACAATAACGATCAGATTATCCCCCTCATCCTTATCACTCAAATATACCTTTGTCTCGGATAATATTTTTCTATAATTTACTTTCATCCCTCTCATCAGCCATTCACTCCCCAATCTGGCAACAAGGTCTTGTAATTTCGAGCTACTCCTAATCAATGAATAAACAAAAAATCTTATTTTCCCAAATAAGTTACTAGCCGGCTTCACCCTATTAGTAGAATCGACCATTAGTCTTCGATTCATTTTGTTATATGACTGCCAAATCTCATATGTCCCGAATGCCTTAACTTTTTCAAATAGTTTTCTAATTTCGTCATGATAATATTCATGTTCGTGAGGAAGAACAAATCTATATTTTCTTTTGTCATCTTTGTTAATTGCAAATAAATCCTGACAAAATTTTCTATTCGGTGTCCCGATCACCGCCACCCCACCTTCCTTCAAAACTCTGGATACTTCTTCTAAATAAAACTCAGCCTTATCTTTTGGAATATGCTCAATCACATGCGAAGATACAACAAAATCAAAACATTTATCAGGAAAGGGTAAAATAGGACCTTGATATTGAACATATTGTACCCCTTTTTTCCCATATTGCTTTCTGGCAAAATCTATACAGGATTCTGAATAATCTACTCCGTAATAACTATAATTTTTTTGTACAGTATCTTTTACAAAAGAAATATTTCTGCCAGTACCACATCCAAGATCCAACACAAAAGCATTGTCTTTTTTAGACCGTTCAATAATCCCTTTAAAAACAAGATATACAGGAACCGAGTTGGCATAATGTGTCAGAGGTATTCGGTTTTCACCCGCACCCTCTTTTGCTACACCTAATGGAATCTGACCATAAGGATTTTTCTCCCCCCAGTCAATAAACTGTTTGCCTGATTTCCCTAATTCAATTATTTTATGATCCTTTACTTTCATAATTGACCAACAAATGATAAATTTGAAATTTTTATATATTCCGTCACCACCACATTCTTTATATTATTGGGAACATAAATTATTAGTTCGCTAGGAATAGTCGGAATACTACTTAAAAATTTGATCATCGCCCCGATGTTATAAGTTTTTATCCCCGGCAAATAACCATACTTTTTTGACAAAAAGAAAAAATATGTCATCATTCTCTTGTTGTCCAACGCCAGAGCCATATCAGCCATCTGGTTGTGTAGAATTACCCGCCCAAGCTTTTCTGATTCACTAAGCTTTAATATTTCCAGTTCACACAAAACCTTTATTCCCACGGCAAAATCCATTCTAGCCAAAAGCGGCAAAAATGGTAGATTGTTAATCATTAGTTTTAATTTACTCATTAAATTTAATCCCAAAAAACGACTCAATATTATCCCCACCTGAGATCTGCTTGTCATTTCCCTGGCAATCAACGCCACATCTGGTACTATTTTTTCATTCATAGGATTTGTGAATAATTGATTCCGTATTTATCGCAAACTCCAAATCACTAATTAACAATTTTTTGTCATTATTTCTCACAGCCTTGACAAACAAACTATTTTCTATTGCGTACGCCTCTCCGTTTGCGTCTGGGTTAATATTAAAAACAACTGACTCCATGATTGGTTTCAGGTCAGATTCTTTTTTTACTTCGCCTTTTCCGTCGCCAACAACCCACAACACTCTACCGTCAGTTTTTATTTCTCCTCGCTCAAATTCTATTATTAATTTACTTTCGGCGATCCATTTTCCCGGTACTGACCAAGATAAATTGGCTTCGCCCTTGAAAACTCCATAATCCAAAATTACTCTGGCCTCATCGTCAACCTCCTCCGAATAGATTTTTTTGACTTGTGCATTTACAATTTTTGGCACACCAAAAAGAAAGTTTACTATAGAAAATAAATGTGGCCCGGGATTCATCAGCACTCCTCCTCCTGACTTGGCCTTTTCAAACATCCAACCTTTTTTTGGAGAAAGCACCTCACCATGCTCATAACTTATCAAAAATTTCTTTACTTTTCCCAATTTTTCACTGTCAACAATTCTTTTTATCTCTTTGTAAACTCTGGTATGTACCAGGGTATAACCTACCGATATAATCTTGTTGTATTTTTTTTCCAACATTCTTAATTTTTTCAACTCCCCAACGTTAAGCGCTGCCGGTTTTTCCACAAACACGTTAACTCCTTTTGACAAACATTTTTCTATTAACTTCACATGTGTAAACGTTGGAGTTAAAACCCAGACCATATCTAATCTTTCTTGCTTTAATGCCTCGTCAATATCCTGATAATAATTCCCCTCAATTCCCATACTTTGAATCGTCTTAAATAACTTTGGATTGTTATCAACTAAGGCTAGAATTTTGACTTCTTCAAATGTTTTTAAAATAGACAAATGCAATAAACCCATTTTCCCCAGACCAACCACTCCAACCTTTAATTTATTATCACCAAAAACTATTGCCAAACCCTCCTTTATCCCAACCGTCTTTATCCCGGATTCGCGAATAATCGGCCGGGAGTCACATATGATTTCTTGTGTTGACCCCAGTACATTGTCAATATAAAAAGGGGGATTTTTCATCTTTAAAAACTCAAACACTCTACCGGCCACAATTCCCACCCATACGGGGATGTGCAATAAGGTTACCTTCTTTCCCTTGTGGCTCATTAACAGCTTGTAAAAATAATTATAACTAATTGGTTTTACCGATCCTGCATCGTATATTTTGCCATCACCATTGGCAAAGAGCCATTCAACATATTTACACAAGTCTTTCACATAAACCGAATACACCTGAGTTTCACCATCACCAAACACAGGAACCACAGGCAAAGAAGACATTAACTTCATTATTTTCCCCACCAACCCCTTTTCCCCCTCGCCATACACCAAACTTGGCCTTAAAATTGAATATTTTATTCCGGATCTTTTTACAATTTCATCTGCCAATAGCTTCGTTTTTGAATACACCCCTTTTCTTTTTATTTTTGTTGCCTGGGTACTAAAGTGAATCAGCTTTGCTATCTGTCTTTCTTTTCCCGCCTTTATGATATTTTCTAAACCTTTTACATTTACTTCATAGCTCAAGGTCGGATGATAGCCATTTACTGCCAAATTAACCACAATGCTTTTTTGGGGAATTGCTTTTTTTAAAGAACCCAAATCCAAAACATCCGCATAATCCACCTTTAGAGATCCTTTTAAGTCAAACCCGGGGAGAGATCCTCGTCTGATCAACGCCACCACCTCGTAACCGCTACCGGCCAAGTAATTAACTAAATGCTGGCCGATAAAACCATTGGCCCCTATTACACAAATTTTACTTTTTATCACAGTTATAAATTCTAGCAATCATTAATCCTTTTAGCCACATTCTAGAACCTTTTCCGACCTATTGCTAACTTTCTCACTAATTTCTCCAACTGCTCCTCATATTTTTTCATTTTTACATTATTTTCAAAAGTTAAATATGCCAAAATCATAAACGCCACAATTACCGCCAAATCCATTACCCTCACTATAAAAAGTTCTCTTATCAACGGTTCTAAAAGCTGTGGAAACAATGCAAAAAAAGAAAACATAAGCCAAATCAGTGCCCAGGAACCAAACATCCGGTTTGAAATATTTCTCTTTTTCCAATGCAGCAACAGCACATACATCATAAAAAAAGCAAAACCAAGCAAAACTAATTGAACACCGATTATATTCATAAGTTAGTTATCAAGTTATAACTTTCTACTTTCTCACATACCAAAAGGGGATATTAAAAAGAATTTTTAACGCATCTAGAATCGTAACCCCTTTGTATTTATCAATGTAGATTGTATCAACATTTATTTCAGAAAATGGTATCTTATTTTTTCCCACCCGAGTCGCCATTTCCGTCTCTATCCCGTATCGGGGTGACTGCCACAAAATCTTTTCATAAACCTCTTTTTTCATTCCTAAAAACCCACACAATAAATCTTTTCTTTTGATATTAAACAAAAACTCGACCAACTTTAAAGCTATAATATTTCCGTATTTTCTGATAAAGGGCATCTTGCTGTTAAAACTACGATAACCAAAAACCAACTCGTTTGCCCGCAACGATTTTTCAAAATCCGACAGATGCGCTGGATTGTGTTGACCATCGGCGTCAATATAGATTATTGCTTCTGCCCCCAATTGCCAGGCTTTCTCCGCTCCGGTTTTCATCGCCGCCCCTTTCCCCAAATTAATCACATGACGAAGTAGTGTGACCCTCTTTTTATTAGAATAATTTTTTTTCAACAAACTCCATGAATTATCAACGGATCCATCGTCTACCACTACCAAATTTTGCTCTGATAATTTCAGAATTTCTTTGATTGTGTTAACCGCCCTCTGCCCCTCATTATAAACCGGAACAATTATCGCTATTTTCATTTTTTGTTATTTTACAACAATAACATCTCCAGATTACTTTCTGATCTCCTCCAGATACTCGGCTTCGTTATTTACCAAATTCAAATCATAAATATTTTTCCCGGCAACGAAATTTTTGGCCGCCAAAATTCCCGTATAGATCGAGTGATCCAAATTATTATAATGAAACATCCCGTTTCTGCCTACTAGCTGGACATTCTTCAGATGCTTTTTTGCATACCCATAAATATCCTCTAAGGGTTTTACATAACTCAAATCATACTTCGGATAAGCCCCGGGTATCCAATATACCTTGCTACCCAAAATGTCACTCATTTTTACCCCCTTCGGAGCAAAGTATTTTAGAAAATCGGATATGGTTGTCTCGACCAGTTCATTATCAGACATTTTTTCAATTTCATCACCCTTTTGGTACGGATATTCAAAAACTAAACTTGTTTTGCCCGGCGGAGACATAGCAGGGGACCAGTTATTGGTTTCCATAAAACGGAAGGTTTTTATATTTTTTGGATGGACATAAACCCAGGTAAAATTGGTCAAACGCTTGCCTTTTGCAAAAAGTACCACTATTTTTTGGTCAATATACCGTAACTTGCCGGCTCCGATATCAGTAAAGTTTGCCATAAATTTATCAAGCGGAATGGAAGATATAACATGTTTTGCCAAATATTGCCCTCTGGAGGTTTTGATTACATATTTGTCTCCCTGTTTTTTTATTTTTAAAAAGTCCTCGCCTAAACTTATCTTGCCCCTTCGAACCCTGATTCTTTCCGCCAATTTTTCACTTATCCGACCTGCTCCCATTTTTGGATATTTAAATTCCGGTACCAAGGAGATAACCTTGTTGCGATTAAAACCCAAAGCATTCGTCAGAGCCGTCACCATTGACAAATTTTTCACCCTTTGATTTACAAAATCAGCCGACATTGTCTCGCAACCATTTTCCCCCCAAAGCTTGTCGTTGTATTCCCGGTTAAACCACTTGTACAACCCCCATCCAAATCTCGATACATAAGCATCTTTCATAGTAATAATTTTTCTTTTATAAAACACGGACCTTATTTTTTCCCATAAATATGTTAAAAACATATAGAAAGTTTTTGTCGGACTGATATTTTTGACCACATCGGAAATCCTGATAGGATATTCAAAAAATTTACCGAATTGATACATCGGAGTAAGCTTTTTTACCGTAATCATTTCTTTGCCAATTAACTCAGTTAACCATTTGTTTAGCTCTTCATTTTTTGTATACCAGCGGTGTGGTGCCAAATCATAGTTATAGCCACCTTCCCTGATAGTTGCTGCCAATCCACCAACATACTTATTTTTTTCCAACACCAACAATTTTGTTTTTGGCAAGTCTCTCAAAATTTCGTCGGCGCACGACAGTCCGGCCACTCCGGCTCCAAGAATTAAAACATCATAACTTTCGGCCATATCACTTATCTATTTAGAACATATACTCCGACAAAAATCAACAACACTCCGGCAATTTTTTGAATACTAATTACCTCATGAAAGGCTATTGTACCGACAAGTAAGGTAACGACATAAGTCACAGCCAGAGAAGGATAAGCCACCGATACCGGAAATTTCTGCAATACAAACAGCCACATTATCGAAGATAACCCATAAAAAACAAATCCTAGAAAAACCACCGGACTGAAAATTGTTTTAAAAATTGAGGCAATATCAAAAGTCAGACTCGATGAAGTAATTCCTTTTTTCAAAAAGAATTGACCCAACAATGCCCCAATCATTGACATAGCCATAAACAAATACCTCACCATATGTTCAAAGCATAACACAAGCTTTATTCTAAAACTCCATCATCTTTTGGCCAAATATCTCCTGCCATTTTTCTTGGTTGAATTTTACTAAACCTATTTCCCTGTCATTCATCAAATCAGAAAAACATTTTTTATCGCTAAATTGCAAACATCCATATATTTTATCTTCTAAATCAAATAAATTTTGGGGCTGATAACTACCATAACCATTGTAAAGATAACAACCGTGATACAAAGACGACAAGTGTATCCGAGTTAGATAATCAATTCCGGCGATTGCTCCACCCGAATAGCCAAAATGAGTCACGGGTATCTCGAGAAGCACCTTTTTTTCTGCTTGGCATACTTCTTTTATTTCTTCATACCCAGTTTTATAATCTCTTGCTTCCGATGCAAAAAATGGTAGTGATTCGGCCAGGAATATAACTACCAAAATCAACCAGACACGACTGCTCTTGATTTTTTTCAATCCTTCAAGGGCAAAAAATGTCAGTCCAAAATATAATAGAAAATTCCACCTGGCCATGGCTCGAATCGAATCAGCGAAAGGAAAATACCGCCCAATTAGCACATACAGAGTTGGTACTCCGTAAACCCTCGTCCCCAACGAATTTACCAATCCCAAAATCATTATTATCAAAAAAAATAATCGCTTTTTATCAAAGACGAAATTTATCTTTATTTTTTTATTCAGGGCAATCTTTACCAGTCCCGCCAACGCCAGCAAAGACAGAACTATACCGGGAAATTTCCCTTTCTCTCCCTGAACATGCAAATCAAAAGAATTCCATCTTTTCGTTATCGATGTTTTACCAAATATGGTTGGGGAATCGGTTGTAAAAAAATAGTCTGTTAAATGGGCCGCATACATTTCATATTCCGCCCGGTTTCGGACAAAGCCATACATATTTTTCATGCCTATATATCCACCGATAAATACCCCATCAAGCATCAAAAATACTAAGACTACTATCAAAAAGTCCTTAACTTTCCCATGTTTCAGCAGCGCCGAAATCGCCAGAGCTACAAGTAAGTACACCACCAAATATACTGATGCCAAAAATTGAACCGCCAAAGCTACCCCAACCAGCACCCTCTTGTCTTTAAACCAAAAGTACAATGCCAAGAAAAACGGCCAGAATGAAAGCATTTGCGGATGGTTTTGTTGCAAAACCAAAAATGGCCCAAATATAAAAAAAATAGCTCCCAAAAATGCCAAAATATGTGTTTTAAAAATCAGCTTCCAAAAAATAAACAAAGACCAGTAATTTAAAATGAGTGTCAAAAGCAATACTAAATTAAAAACTAAAATTGGATTGTTTGTAAAAAAAGTTAAAGGTAAAGCAGTTAATGACTGGGGGATCAGTAAATCAGAAAAGAACAACGATAATTTATTTGGATAAAAAGCGTTCGTTTCAAAAAATTCGGTGACATTTCCGCTTTTGATATGCCCGATATTCTGAAACATTACCCATATCAGATACGGAGGATCGGACCAACTGACCAGATTAGTACCTATATGAATTATCAAATCCCAATAACTAGCCGTTAATAGTCCCAAAAATACCAAAAAAAACCCAAAACTATTTATCGATCCCAACCTTTGGGATGACCTTTGTACCATTTTATGAGTGATTCTACACTATCCTTGACCGTCCTCTTTGGTACCCAACCCAAAAGCTCAGTTGCCCGACTAATATCGGCATACACCTCAGCATATTCACCTTTTCGTGTCTCACCACTGCCCACCGGAAATTTTATACCCGTTAACTCCTGTACTTGATTTACAATCTCCAAAACCGAATTCCCGCTTCCGGTTCCAAGATTAATCGTGGTGCTTTCTTTGCCTTCCTGCAAATATTTCAATGCCGCCAAGTGCGCCTCGACCAAATCGATTACGTTAATATAATCTCTAATCGGTGTCCCATCTCTGGTATTAACTTTTGGGCAAGTAAGCTTAAAAGGTTCTATCCCCAAAGCACCCCGTACCACATTTTGGATCAACAACTGTGATGGTTTTTTACTATCTCCGATCAATCCGTCTTCAGCTGTTCCCGAAACATTAAAATATCGAAAGATCACATAATTCAATCCATGGATTTCTCCAAACCACCGCAGCATTTTTTCCACTAACAACTTTGACTCACCATAGGGATTGGCCGGAGAGGTCGGATGCTTTTCGTCCATTGGTAAATATTTGCTTTCTCCGCATACGGCACAAGTTGAAGAAAATACTATATTTTTTACTCCGGTAGCTACCATTGCTTTTAGCAAGCTCAAACTTCCGCCAACATTATTTTCAAAATACAGCTCCGGTTTCTCCATTGACTCATTCACCAAACACAACGCTCCGAAGTGGAGTATCCCTTCGGGTTTTGTTTCCAGAAGAATTTTTTCTATGGCCGGATAATCTCTTAAATCTGCTTTATAAAAACACAGTTTATGTTGTCCGTATTTTTCCTGAAGTATTTCTACTGGCTGCATATATCCCCTGAATAAATTATCCACAATCCCCACTTCATATCCGTTTTCCAACAACAACTTTACCGCATGTGACCCGATATAACCGGCTCCTCCTGTTACTAAAATCATTTTATTTATCCTCCGACTTTAAATTACTAATTAAAATCATCACTCCGCCAATAAGGGCGCACAGCACTCCGATTATACCGCTATAGGTGGACACCAGCAAAATTTTTTCGCTTGGTATCCCAATTTGGGAAAAGAAATAAACAAAAAGTCCCTCCCGTGGGCCAAAACCAGCAATCGATATCGGCAAAGCAATAATCAAATTGATAATCGGCACAAAAATAAAAATCGGAATTAACCCGATTCCGGCATCAAAAATCAAACTATATAGCCAATAAGCAATAGTCCAAATCGGTTCCCATAAAAAGGAAAATAAAAGCACTTTAAAGACTCTATTTTTATTTTCTTTTTTCAAAACTATCATTAGCTCAAAAACTTTTTTCAACACAGCAACTTTGCCCACAAATTTTTCAAAATCAAAAAAGAATACTAATATATAAAACAAACAAAACCCCACAAATAATATTATAAAAAACCAAAAAAGTGCGTCCGGAAACTGATACCCCAAAAGCTTTCCGACAATTACCACAATAAATGCCATAGCTGAAAAGGCAGACATCCCGATCATCCTATCTAGCAATACCGAGCTCATTAGCCGGGTTTTTGAAAGATTCGGATACCGCTTCATCAGCGGCATCCACTTAACCAAATCTCCTCCTATTGTCGAGGCCAAAAAAATACTATAAAAATTTCCAATATATGACGCCTTTGTAAACTCCCAGATATCTTTAAACCTAGGTTTATCGAGTAAAAGCATGCTCCATCTCCACGACCATAAAATATTTCCAAACAAAAAATATACCAAAATCGACAGAGTTGCCCACACCGGCACACCGGCGATTTTGACCAATATACCCACCATATCCACCCTTTTGAAGGCAATAAAAATCAAAACGGCAGAAAAGACTACCCGAAAAACTTTTGAAAAGAATATTTTCTTTAACGTATCCTTCACTATTTCATTCTACAATATACATTGAAATGAAGTTCCTATTGTTTTCCCACATCTCCCCGCCAGCCACCGATGGGGGATCAAGACTCTTGTCCCAAATCGGCCAACACCTCTCCAAAAACCACACAGTAGAAACCTTATCTTCCGACTGTCAAAGCACCGATGATTTTATTAATCCCCGCTCCAAATCCCAAAAAAATGGCCTTCCAGTTTATAAGTTTCTTTACCGCCCCTTCAAATTACTGTCTCTGATTTTCCCCTCTATTTTGATTTTTGCCAAAGGCCCGATTTTTAAATTTATCCCGCTTGTTAAAACTATTATAAAAATCCAAAAGTTTAAACCTGACTTCGTAATTGCCGGGCCTTTCCCAACCACTATCCCGATCTATGCCCTGATTTTTTCAAGACTGATAAACCCCCGCCCAAAACTTATCCTGATCCCTTGTTTCCACTTTAGCGATCCCGTATTTTCAAAAAATATTCTCCTAAACATCTTAAGGCAAGCCGATTTTATCTGGTCTCTTACCGGTTTTGAAACCACCATGTACATTAATAAATTTGGTATCCACTCAAATCACATTCTCACTCTGGGGGCCAGTATAGACATAGACACAACTCCCTTGCCCAAACCCAAAATCGGCAATCAAAACTTACTCTATGTCGGTAGTTTTGCCGCTCACAAAGGTATCGATGTCCTAATCGACTCCTTTTCCGCTTTGTCCAAAAAATTCTCATCTCTATCACTCACTCTGGCCGGCCATCCTACTTTATATTCACCATTTATCTATCAAAAAATTCAAAAACTCCCAAAAAATTTAACTCAAAGAATTACGGTCATTCCCAACTTTAAAGATTGCAAGTTGGCCGCTATCATCGATAAATGCTCTATCCTTGTCTTGCCCTCAAAACAGGAGAGTTTTGGCCTGGTGCTCCTGGAGGCCATGAGCAGAAAAAAACCAATTATTACCAGTGACATCCCCGCTTTAGCGGAAATGGTTGATTGCTCCCGTGCCGGTAAAACATTCAGCATTAATCATCCGTCTGATTTGAAAAACGTTTTAGACGAATTGCTACAAGATCCGACGTTGAGACAAAAATTAGGTCTATGCGGATATAAGTACCTTCAAAACAGCTGTAATTGGGATAAAATAATAGATAACCTATGCCAAAATATCTATCCATAGTTGCAATTCTAATCTTGTTCGGATTTCTGGTTTACAAAATCTTGTCAAAAGATTCACCCAAGGGAGTCGTCACCCTCGCCATCAACAATCAAAATTTCGATTTGGAGATTGCCAAAAGTATGGGGCAAAAAAGCGCCGGACTTTCGGGAAGACCCTCCCTGTGTAAAAACTGCGGTATGATTTTTGTTTATTCAACAGATGGTATATATCCGTTTTGGATGAAAGACACTCTTATCCCTCTTGACATGATTTGGATTAGCAAAGACGGAGTGATTACTGATATTTTTACCGCCCACCCGCAGCCCGATACCCCGATTACCAGGCTTACCCTCTATCAAAACACTACTCCCGCCCGATATATTATCGAGCTAAACGCCGGCATATCTACTCAAATCGGGCTAAAACCCGGTAATCGCATATGGATCGATCCCCCAACTTTTCCATAATAATTCCGAACTTGAACGGTAGTTCGTATCTGAAACTCTGTTTGCCTTCTCTTCTCACCTCGGTTTCTAACACCAGAAGCTCAAAATTTGAAATAATTCTTATCGATAACGGCTCAACCGACGACAGCATTGATGTTTTTGGCAATCTTTTGCCGCCATCCGACTTACTTTCAACCAAAATTATCCTGCATACCAAAAACACCGGTGTATCAGCGGCATTCGCGCAGGGGATAGAAAGATCGTCTTTCCCCTGGACTGTAATACTAAACAACGATATTACTTTCAAACCAGACTGGTTTCCTTTGATTTCACAAGCTATTTCCAAAAATAATGACCCAAAAGTTGTCACTTTTTTGGGCACCATCCTAAACCACGACGGTTCGAAAATTGAAAGCCAAGGGCTGAAATTTTTCTACCGTGGCAAATGCCTCAATATCAACAACGGAAAACTCTATAGCTCCAACGATCCATCGCTTCAAAGCTCTCCTACTCTAATTTGGGGGGCTCCCGCTGCCTGTGTCGTTTACCATCGCGATACTATTTTAAAAGTCGGCAACTTTGATCCTGACTTCTTTGCCTACGAAGAAGATGTGGATTTAGCTCTCCGGCTTAGTAACCTAGGTTACAAAACACTCTATATTCCGCAAGCTATCTCTTATCATTTGGGAGGCGCCACCTCCTCAAAGATGGGAAATTTCCGTCATTGCATGGACGCCAAAAATTGGTTTTTCATCATCATAAAAAATTACTCCCTCAAAGAATTAAGAGCCAATTTATTTCCCATTATTGAAGAAAGGCTGAGAAATTTGTCATATCTTGTAAAAAAAACCCCTCTCCGTCTAGTTTTTAATTCAATAGTTGCAACTTATTGGGGAGTAGCCAAACAAATTCCTGCCATGATTCGCAAGCGTAAAGCGATCAAAAAATTGATAAAATCAGCTACATGATCATCTGCATAGACATAACTTCGATTCCTTATGGCACGGGTGTCAGCAACTATACCCTCAACCTGGTCCGTAATTTGGTCAGACTGGACAAGGGCAATAATTATAAGTTATTTTTTTCGTCTTTCCGCCTGCCGATTCCCTCCGAAATCACTGAGCTGAAAAAGTACCAAAACGTCAAAATTTATCGCTATTTCCTACCCATCAGTTTTCTTGAAATTATCTGGAACCGTCTGCATATTTTCCCGATTGAATTTTTTGTCGGCAAATGCGACATTTTCCACACCTCAGACTGGACCCAACCACCCACCGCTCAAGCCAGAACCATAACCACCGTTCACGATCTAGCTCCGTTTTTATTCCCCCAGTGGCAACACCCGAAAATCATTGAAACCCACTCCCGTAAGCTAAAACTAGCCACCAAAAAATGCTCTCGGTTTATCTGTGTTTCCCAAAATACAAAAAAGGACCTCCTCCATTTTTTCCCTCAAATTTGTACCGACAGAATTTCGGTAATTTATGAAGCAGCCGAAGATAAATATGATAAATTCGTCAAACTTTCCAAAGAACTACAAAAGAAAAAAAAGGATATTATCCACCACCAATACGGACTTAACAAATTTATATTAGCTCAGGGAACCAGAGAACCACGAAAAAATCTTACCAAGCTTATCGAAGCCTTTAATCTCTTCAAAAAAGCTAACCCCAGAAGTACTATCGAGCTAGCTATTGCCGGCAAGTATGGTTGGGGACAAGATGTGATTCATCTTAAAAACCCATCTGTAAAAATACTGGGGTATATACCGGAAAAAGATATGGTGGCTCTCCACGCCAGTGCTCTTTGCCTGGTCTATCCCTCGCTTTATGAAGGTTTTGGCTTACCGATTGTAAAATCAATGAAAGTCGGCACCCCGGTCATCGCCGGTAATACTTCTTCCCTGCCAGAAGTAAGCGGAAATGCCGCTATCCTGGTAGATCCCACCAGTGTCGGTAATATCGCCAAAGCCATAGAAAACATTGTTAAGTCGCCCAATCTCCGCCGTAACCTAGTCAACAAAGGCTACAAACAGGCAGCAAAATTTAGTTGGAATTTAGTGGCAAAAAACACTATAGATGTTTATAACTCACTGTGATTATCGGCATCGATGGCAATGAGGCAAATACCTACTCCCGATTTGGGGTAGGACAGTATGCCTTTCACACGCTTATAGCCCTCTATAAACTCGACTATAAAAACCAATACCACATCTATCTAAAAAATCCACCGTTGCCTGATCTCCCGCCAAAAAGAAACAATTGGACCTATCATATCTTTGGCCCATCCCGACTCTGGACCAAAATAACTCTCCCCCTACACTTATATTTTGACCGAGTTAAACTCGATCTTTTTTATTCTCCGGGGCATTACTCTCCCCAATTTTCTCCCTTTCCCACCATGCCCACCATCCACGACCTTGGATATCTTCAATCCCCCAAGCAATTTACAAAAAAAGACTTTTATCAGCTGAAACATTGGACAGAAAATTCCTTAAAATCCGCCTCTCACATCGTTACGGTGTCCGAATTTTCCCGATTGGAGTTAATGAAAATCTATCAAATCCCATCCACAAAAATCACTCTCGCCAGAAACGGAGTAGGGAAGCCGCTTCCCATCTCAAACAACCTATCTGACAAGATTCTCTCAAAATTTAAGATAAAAAAACCATATTTTTTGTGTCTTGGGACCCTTAAACCAAATAAAAACATCCCCTTTCTAATCAAGGCTTTTTCCGAATCAAAAATTGCCGACCATCAGCTCGTCATTGCCGGAAAAAAGGGTTGGCTTTTTGATGATATTTTTGAGGCAGTTCTTAAGGAAAAAATGGAGAACAAAATAATATTTACGGATTTCATCAGCGAAAAAGAAAAATGGGCACTATACCAAAATGCTATCTGTCTGGTCATCCCAAGCCTCTACGAAGGTTTTGGCATCCCTGCCATTGAATCGATGAAAGTCGGCACTCCGGTAATTGCTAGCAACATCCCCTCTCTTTCTGAGGTAACAGGAAATGCCGGGCTGCTAGTAGACCCCTTCGATTCAAAAAGTCTGGTTTCAGCCCTCAGACAATTGACAAACCCGAAGATCCGTCAAAAGTTATCCGCCAAATGTTTACCTCAAGCCAAAAAGTTTACCTGGGTCAACACTGCCCGGTCCCTCATCTCTGCATTTACTAAAGTAACCAGGATTTAATATAATCAAACCATGAAAGATAAAAACGGCAAAAACCTTGAATCCGGGGAGGTCTTTGAAAAAATATCCAACCGCATCGGCTCAGTCAGTCTGGAATTTTGGCTGATGGTTCTTCGTTTTGTCGGGTTTATTCCCCTGCATACGGTACGAAAACTTTTTTATCTTGCCTCGGGTCTAAAAATTCCATTCTTTGGCTCTACCATCCATATTGGCGCCAACTTTTTTAATCCCGAAAACATAACAATTGGCCACGATACTATTATTGGCGACCACTGCTTTTTGGACGGACGAGCTTCGCTGACTATCGGCAGTCATGTCGGCATTGCTTCCCAAGTCTTAATCTACAACGATGAGCATGATATAAATTCACCCGATTACGGCAACTCATTTGGGCCAGTAACTATTGAGGATTATGTTTTTATTGGCCCTCGGGTCATTATTTTACCAGGAGTAAAAATTGGTAGGGGAGCGGTAATTGCCGCCGGAGCTGTTGTTACCAAAGACATCCCTGCCCTTGAAATCTGGGGAGGGGTACCGGCTAAAAAAATAAAAAATAGGGAGATAAAAAACTTAAATTATCGTCTCGGTCGACCAATGCTTTTCCAATGAACATAAAAAAAATCGCAAAATTTGTTCCCTTGTTCTTTTTTAATCTTCTGGCTGTCTTTTACCTGATCGCCCCCCTCCCGGCAATTCCGGACTTATCAAACAGCGCCAAATCTGACGAACCCGGAGACACCACCCAACTACAAAACGTAGCCGGGTATTACACCAACCTCAGCCGCACCGAAGTTATAAATTTCTATAAAGCCAATTATAATGGATTCTTTCGAATCCAAATCAACCATCCACCTGAAAAAGCAAAACAGATTATCAGAGATACTATCCAAAGCTACTATCTGGAAGAATTTATCCTGCCTTTCAGAGAATCATTGTTCGTTAATGGTTTTGAATGGAAAAACGACGTATTTACAAAACCGGAAAAAAGAATTGCCAATCGTCTTCTCTTTAAAGGCATAGAATACCAAGCAAAAATTACTACAAAAACTTTCCCCGTCCCGATTTTAAACCGATTAGTCTCTTTCTTCTTTATTGAAACAGTCGTAATTATTCTCTTAAAAATCTATTCGGGTTTTATCTTTAAAAAACGTCATGCTTAAACCGGTAATTTCCATCATCATAGTTTCTTTTAACACCGAAAAAATCACTTTCGACTGTATAAAGTCGGTCCTAGCTGACAAAGGATTATCTTTTGAGCTCCAAAGAATCGATCTGTCGGGAAAAACTCCAGCAGAACTTATAGTTGTCGACAACTACTCCCGTGATAATTCATTAAAAGAAATCGCCAAATTCCCCTTTATCAAGATAATAAAAAATAAATCAAATCTGGGATTTGGTAAGGCCAACAATCAGGGGATCAATAAAGCCCTTGGCAACTACCTCCTTTTTTTAAATTCCGATACCGTAATCCTTCATTCCGCCATCAGCCAAGCCCTAAACTGGCTCTCTTCACATCCTGAAGCCTCTGCATGTACTGCTCAATTACTCAACTCCGATCAAACTATTCAAGCATCTGGAGGTTTTTTCCCGAATTTGCTAAATGTTTTTACTTGGTCGACAGGGCTTGATGACCTACCTCTGATAAACAAACTAATTCTACCCCTCCACCCTCACACTCCGCAGTTTTACACCCATGATGATTTTTATAAAAAGGATCATCCCCAGGACTGGATAACCGGAGCATTCATGCTCCTCCGAAAATCAGCGTTGACCGAAAATCCCGGATTTGACGAAAACTACTTTATGTACGGCGAAGAACTGGAGTGGCTGTACAGAATTAAAAAAAGCCACCCCACAACACAAACATGGTATCTTGTTGGACCGCAAATTATTCACCTGGGCGGCGCCTCTGCCACCAACAAAGCCGATCCTGTTATCAATGAGTATCTTGGTATTATGTCATTTTTCAAAAAACACAAAAGTGACCTCCAATTCCGAACGGTCAGGTTACTTTTGAAAACTAACTGCTCTCTTCGACGTATAATATATTCAATATTTGGCGAAAAAACCAAATCTTCTATTTACACCCAAGCATGCTCAAAAATTTAAAAATCTTGC
The DNA here is from genome assembly GCA_041659325.1 of Candidatus Shapirobacteria bacterium. Classification (NCBI taxonomy): domain Bacteria; phylum Candidatus Shapironibacteriota; species Candidatus Shapirobacteria bacterium. The sequence continues at coordinate 356,955 of JBAZYN010000001.1, forward strand.
GACCGGTTTTAGCTTTACTAATTCTGTTTATTCCTCTCTATCCAAAGTTCCCCCTGTCTTCCGTAAAAGGAACCTATGTTGCTATCAGACTTGATGACATCATTGTTTCTATTGCCATCGTCATTTGGGTGATATATCAGTTAAAACATAGGCTCCCGATTATAAAATTAAAAATTAGCCAATTATTTATTGCCTATTTTCTAGCAATCATTGCTAGTACTATCAATGCAATTCTTGTTTATCAGACTGACCCGATCAACATCCTTGTTCTCCACTTAATCCGTCGCTTCGAGTATATGGCCTTATTTTTTATCACCATCGATGCCATTAAAACAAAAAAAGACCTGCTCTTTCCATATATATTCCTCCTGGTGGCGACCGTATCAGTCACTGTCTACGGATACGGTCAAAAGTATCTGGAATTTCCGGTAGTTTCTACCATGAATTCTGAATTTTCTAAAGGCCAACTCCTGCAGATGGATATCTGGACCAGAATCAATTCAACCTTTGCCGGGCACTATGACTTAGCCGCTTACCTGAGCGTCGTGCTGATAATCATCGGCTGTGCGTTTGTCATCTCAAAAAATAAATATCTAAAAATTGCCAGTCTCTTAGCTTGGCTTCCTGCTTTTCAAATTTTTACCTTTACTGCCTCAAGAATATCCACCTTTTCTTTTTGGGGAGCCATAGTCCTGACCTTATTTTTAATTAGAAAATATCTCTGGATTATTCCTGTTTCCGCCATCGTCATTTTTAGTATTATGAACTCCAAAGACTTAAACCAAAGACTTTTGGCCACTATCCCCTCCATTGCCGGGATTTTTCAGGCCAAAGCTACCGTCACCCCGCTTCCGACCATTACCATCGCCGCCCCCACACCCCAAGTTATTGTTACTGTCATCCCCACCCCTACGATCATCATCGTTGCTACCCCTATCCCCACTATCTTTCGCCACCCGCCCATAGATGAATTTATTCCGGTTGATAGCGATGTTGGTGTCGTCCGCTCGGGTGAAATCCGTTTTAATGCCGAGTGGCCAAGAGCCATAAGTGCCTATTCTAAAAATTACCTGGTTGGTACTGGTCTAGGTTCAATCACCCTAGCCACCGACAATGACTATCTCCGACTGTTGGGAGAAAGCGGTCTTTTGGGTTTTATTTCTTTCATGGCCATAATTGTCTACTTCATCGTTCGATCAATCCCTTCAGTTTTCAGAAAACAACAAACAACTCTGGATATCATCAATTTAATCCTACTGGGTGGACTAATCGCCACATTGGCAAACGCCATGTTTATCGACGTGTTTGAGGCCTCCAAGACTGCTTACACTTTTTGGATTATGATGGGTATCTTTTATCAGAGTCTAGCCCTCAATGTCAAAAAATCTTAAACCAATTCTGGTCTTGGCTCTGTTGGCTCTCGGGACCTTTGTCCGCCTTTACAAAATCACCAATCCCGTTGCCGATTGGCACTCGCATCGCCAAGCAGATACCGCCTCAGTCACCCATAATTTTCTTGAAAATGGAATTAATTTTTTTGTCCCCATTTATCACGATCTATCCAATGTTCAGTCGGGAATCGACAACCCAAAAGGCTACCGAATGGTAGAAGCCCCGATCTACAATATCGCTTCAATTTTCGTCCATCGGATAATTCAAATTTTTGACAAAAATATTACCATCGATAGATCATCGCGCCTCACCTCCGTTCTTTTTTCCGAAATTAGCGCCCTCCTAATTTTTTTTATCTGCCAAAAATATACCGGCAATTTTTTTGCCTCGATTCTGAGTATGGCCGTATTTCTTTTTCTACCTTTCAACATTTATTACTCCCGATCAATCCTTCCCGAAAATACCGCCATTACCCTAATGCTTTTGTCCATTTGGACTTTTGACAAATCCATTATTTTATCCGGTTTCTTTATCTCTCTTTCAATCCTTTGTAAACCCTTTACTGCCCTTATCTCATTTCCAACGCTTTTATATCTGTCATATCAAAAATATCGACATACCATAAATTTAAAAAGCCTGCTCTCCCTACTTCTGTTCGGCGTAATTGCCCTGATTCCTTTTTATTTTTGGCGTCGTTGGATCGCTCAATTCCCCGAAGGTATCCCCGTAAACGCCTGGCTTTTTAATGACAACCCCACTCCTTTTCTTCCCGAATGGTACAAAGGGTACAACCTGACCTTTTTTAATAAACTTGTGGCTTTCCGTCCTTTTTGGTTTAAGTGGCTTTTTTTTGAACGAATCAATAAACTCATTCTTGGCTCTTTTGGCCTAATTCCATTGTTCCTGGGCTTTGCTTATAAAAAAAACCACAGCCAAAAAATTACCCTGTCCTTGGTCCTTGGAATTCTTTTATATTTTATTATCGTTGCCCAAGGGAATATTCAACACGACTATTATCAGGCTCTAATTATTCCATCCATATCAATTATCGTCGGCTTCGGATATTTTTATATGGCCAACTTTGTTTTTAAAAACAAAACCATCGCCTGGTTTTCAATCCTTATCGTTTACCTTTTTTCCTTTTACTTTTCCTGGGACCAGGTAAAGACATACTACAAAATTAATAACTCCGCCATTGTCGCCGCCGGAGACAAAATCCGAGAGTTGACCCCCAAAAACGCCCTTGTCGTTGCCCCCTATAACGGTGATACCGCCTTTTTGTATCAAACCAAACGATCGGGCTGGCCGACCGAAATCTATAACCTGGATGAGTTAAAATTAAGACACGGGGATAACCCATTTTATTTAGTCTCCGTCAGTTTTGACAAATACACCACAGACTTTGCCGCTCAATACAAAACTGTCTACAAAAATGACCAATTTATTATTTTGAATCTAAACTGATGGGTACAAATACAAAACGAAAAATTTTGATGATTACCCCTTATATCCCCAGACTTTCTCAATCAGGCGGTCAAAATAGCTCTTATTATTCTATAAAATACCTTGCCAAAGATAATGACATTACCCTCATATGTTTTAGTAGGGATGCCGAGGGACTCGAAGAAGTTAAACCTTTTTGTAAAAAGGTCGTCGTCGTCAAGAGAGGCAAAACCTGGGATCTGAAAAAAATTCTTTCTACCGGTTTCGGGCCTTACCCGTTTTTGGTTACAAACTACATCTCTGCTGAATTCAAAAACGCCATCCAATCAGAGCTAAACAACAATCGATTTGACCTGATCCACTGCGATTGTTTTTACCCAATGCCAAACATTCCCAAAACCGATATCCCCATCGTCCTGGTTGATTTAACAATAGAATATGGAGTCTATCAGCACTTTGTAGAAAATTTAAAAGGTATAAAAAAAATATTTGCTCCATTTCTTTGGATTGATGTCCTAAAACTGAAATACTGGGAAACTCACTACTGGAAAAACACCCATACGGTTGTTGCCTTCGGCCACGATGATCAAAAATTAATCTCCCGTGTTACCGGCCGAAACGATATTCAGGTTTTCCAAAACGGAGTTGACAAAAAATTCTATGATTCGCCGCCAAAATCAAAAAAAAGCAATCAACCTTCGATGATCTTTGGGGTTTCCAATATGAAGTGGATGCAAAACCGAGAATCCGTCGACATGATAATCAGAGACATTTGGCCCAAAATTAAAAAAGAAATCCCCTCATGTCAGCTTTATATCATCGGTCGTTTTGCCCCCGACTTTTATGGACACCTCCAGTCAGAAGACATTATAGTCACCGAAGCAGACCACGACGGCGAACCAAAAGACCCTCAATATTACTACCACCTGTCCTGGATTCTTCTGGCTCCGATGGGCAGTGGGGGTGGAACCAGAAATAAATTTCTGGAGGCCATGGCCTGCCGATTACCAATCGTTACTACTCCGGAGGGGATGGGGGGAATTGCAATTGAAAATTATAAACACGCCATCGTCTGTGACTTAAAAGATATCACCACAGAGGCCATAAAACTTCTCCGTAACAATAAAAAAAGATTGCAAATTGGTATTGAGGCCAACAAGCTCATCAAAGAAAAATATTCCTACGAGCAAAGTGTCCGGGAGTTAAACCAAATTTATGAAAATATCACTCGAAAAAAGTAACCATCCGATACTATCCATAGTAATTTTAAATTACAATTCCGGTGAATACCTAAAAAACTGTCTCTTGAGTCTGTATCACTCAACACTAGCCGCTCAAAATTTTGAAATCATAGTCGTGGACAATTCCTCGACTGACAATAGTATCATCCAGGCCCAAAAAATTTCCGTCCCACACACGAAATTCCTGAAATTAAAAACAAATAGAGGATTTTCTTTTGGGAACAATAGGGGAGTTGAAGCAACAAACCCTAAAAGTAATTTTATTCTCTTTTTAAACCCCGACACAATTGTCAAAGAAGCAACTCTCGAAAAAATGATCGGATTTTTTGAAAAAAATCATCAGGTTGATGCGGCTACCTGTAAAATAATTCTGGCAAAAACCAATCAAATTCAACCAGAATGTCACCGGGATTTCCCGACTCCATTAAACGCTTTCATGCATTTTGGCGGTATTTCCAGTCGACAATATTTTATGGAATATCTCGACTTTTCAAAAACTCAAAAAATTAATGCCTGTGTCGGGGCATTTTTTATGATCAAACGGGAAATCGGAAACAAAGTCGGCTGGTGGAATGAAAAATATTTTATGTACGGCGAAGATTTGGACTTTTGTTTTAAATTAAAACTAAAAAAATATAATTTGTTTTATTACCCCAAAACACATATTACTCATTTTCAGGGAATCTCGTCGGGAATTAAAAAGACCGTCTCTGCCGCCTCCCGCGCCACCAAAGTCCGGTCCGCTCTTGCCACCACCAACGCAATGCGCATTTTCTATCAGGAAAACCTTTTTTCGAAATACTCACTTTTCACCCAAACCCTCGTCCTTGGCGGAATAAAACTATTGGAAATATTTAGAGTCTTTAAAGCAAAATACCTATGAAACACCTGGTAATCGATGCCAGACTATATGGCAGCACCCACACCGGTATCGGCCGATATACCAAAAATCTTCTTGTTGCTCTGACAAAAATTCCCGACTTTCAAAAAGTCAAAACCACTTTAATTGTCTATCCTGAGCTCCTGGATGAAATCAAAAAAGACCTGGGCACTAATTTTTCATACGTCATCACAAATATCCGACATTACTCGCTCCAGGAACAGTTATTTCTGCCCTTTTTGCTATACCGGCTCAAACCTAACTTAGTCCATTTTACCCACTTTAATAAACCCCTTTTATATTTTGGAAAATCACTAGTTACTATCCACGACCTTATCAAACACTTTTTCCATGGCAGACAAGCCACGACTAAAAATTCATTTATGTATTGGCCAAAATATCTGGCCTATCTTTTGGTAACCCACATTGTCATAAAAACCAGTGCCATTATAGTTCCGAGTAATTTTTGGAGAAATTATCTAATCAAAAATTATCATGTCTCCCCAAAAGACATAACTACCACCTACGAAGCCGTCGACCCGAAATTTATTACCAATTACGGATTACCGATTACTAATTACAAAAATTATATTCTGTATACCGGCAACCTTTATCCCCACAAAAATATCCGGATAGTAATCGAAGCTCTGAAAAAAATACCTGACTTAAAATTAAAAATCATTTGCGCCAGAAGTATATTTTCTCAGCGGGCCCAACGACTAATTCAAAAATACCAAATAGAGCAGCAAGTAGAATTTTTGGGCTATGTACCGGACAGCGATTTTAAAAATATTTACCAACATGCTCTAGCTCTGGTTCATCCTTCTCTTATGGAGGGCTTTAGCCTGACCGGGCTAGAAGCAATGGCCCTGAATTGTCCGGTAATTTCCTCAAACGCCAGTTGCCTCCCCGAGATTTATGGAGACAAATCAGTCCTCTATTTTGATCCCTACGATCCCGATGATCTGGTTATAAAAATCCAACAACTCCGGTCATCCGACAGGCTTCGTCAAAAATTGATCAAGTGGGGGCATCTACAAGTTGCCAAATATTCCTGGTCAAAAACAGCCATTCAAACACTAGACCTTTACTCAAAGATACTTTCTACAAAATGAAAACACCCAAGGTTGCCCTGTTTTATGATTGGCTCAACCAATGGGGAGGAGCCGAAAGGGTACTTTTAGATCTCCATAAACTATACCCAGACGCGCCTATTTACACCTTGGTTTACAATCCGGAAAAAACCGCTTGGCTCAAAAACGCAAAAGTTATTACCCCAGATTTTTTGTTCAAATACCCTTTTTTTTACCCCTTAATGGCGCAACAGCTCGATTTTTCCGATTATGATATTGTTATCTCGACCACCTCATATTTTGGTCATTGCCTCCTGACCAAACCACCCACCAAATATTTTTGTTATTGTCATACTCCAAACCGCTATGTCTGGCATAAAAATTATCTAAAGTTCTATCGCCCTACCGATTATATTTATGGTCAACGACCGGATTTTTTTATCGCCAGTTCGAAAAATTCACAACAACGGATTTTAAAATTTTACAATCGGGATTCAACACTAATTTATCCCGGCATTGATACCAATAAATTTGTCCCCAAAGTTACAGATTACAGATTACAGATTACAGATTACTTCCTCATTGTTTCCCGTCTGGTCCCTCACAAAAAAATTGATCTGGCCATTCGCGCTTGTCTTCAATCTCACCGGCATTTATACATCGCCGGCACCGGCCGTTGTCTTGGACAACTTACTGCCCTGGCTTCCCAAAGCCCATTAATCAAATTCCTGGGTTATGTTTCCGAAAAAAAATTACTTAATCTATACCAAAACTGCCGGGCTCTTATTCATCCCCAAGAAGAAGATTTCGGACTTACCGCCCTTGAAGTTCAAAGTTGCGGTAAGCCAGTAATTGCTTTCAACCAAGGTGGCAGCCTGGAAACAATAATAGATGGGAAAACCGGATTATTTTTCAATAATCAATCCACAGAATCGCTGACGGAGGCTCTGGAAATTTTTGACTCGTATAATTTCAAGCCAGCAGATTGCCGGCGCAACGCCCTCAGATTTTCAACCCAATCATTTATGCTAAACTTTAGAAATTACATAAACTCAGTATGCAGTTACCGGTAACCCCTAACGACATTTATATTCTAATTCTCTGTGGCGGATCAGGCCCCAGGCTTTGGCCCTTATCCCGTGCCGACTCCCCGAAACAATTTTTAAAGCTGTTTGGGCCTAAATCAATTCTCGAACAAACCATCTCCCGCTCCAGAAAAATCACCAGAAAAGAAAATATTTATCTAATTACCAACCATAAATATCTTGACAAAGTTCTCAAAGAAACAGCCGGAAAAGTCCTCCCCAAAAACATCCTTTCTGAACCCACAAAGAAAAACACCACCATGGCGCTAATTTATGGAACTATCGCTATAAAAAACATTAACCCCAATGCCATTATTACCAGTTTTCCCTCCGACCACCTCATCCTTGATACCAATCTTTTCAAAACCACCATCCTCTCTGCCGCTAAACTGGCAAAAAACACCAATTCTATCGTTGCCATAGGCACAAAACCAACCAATCCCAATCCTTCTTACGGCTACCTTATCCCCAAAGAACAAAAAAAGGGGGTTTTTACAGTTTCAAAATTCGTTGAAAAACCGGATTTTGTACAAGCCCAAAAACTAATCAGCCAGGATGCTTATTGGAATTCAGGTATTTACACTTTTTCGGCAGAAACATTTGTTAGTGAAATCGCCAAAAACCAACCCGGATATTTCAAGATCCTTAATCTCATCGAAAACAATTTACACCACAAAAAAATAATCACCAAAGCTTATCAGCTTTCTGAAAATCTCTCCTTTGATATTGCCATTTCCGAAAAAACAAAAAACCTTTTAATGCTTCTGGCTACCTTTGATTGGAGTGATATCGGCGAATGGGGCTCAATTCATAACCGTCTGAAGAAAGACCAAGACGATATTTCAATACTAAACAAAAAAACTCAAACTATTAGCCATAACTCAAAAAACTGTCTTGTTTCAGGATTAGACAAAAAATTAATCGGGCTTGTCGGAGTCAAGAACCTCGCCATTATCGACACTCCTGATGCACTACTTATATGTTCGTTGCAAAACAGCTCAAACGTCCGGGATTTAGTGGGTAAAATTGTTAAAAGCAACAAAACCATTAGTTATTTTTTGACTAAAAGTTATAATGATTAACGAAAAGTCGCACAAGCTCTTTTTAAAACAACGGATTGAACTATTTAATCTCTTCAAACGATCGATCGACATTTTCGGATCCATCTTTTTGATTTTTCTGTTTTCCCCTATAATGCTTGTTACCGCTGTTTTGGTAAAGCTATCCTCCCCCGGTCCGATCTTTTTTAAGCAACAAAGGGTAGGTAAAAGTAGTAAACCGTTTCATATGTTCAAATTTCGGTCAATGTACATAGGCGACAATGATAAACGACTAAAAGAAAACTATCCTGATTTATGGGACAAATACAAAAAGTCAGGCTGGAAACTACCCATGAACGAAGACCCTAGAATTACACCAGTTGGCAAAAAGATTCGCTCACTTACTATCGATGAATTCCCCCAACTCTTTAATGTATTAAAAGGCGAAATGAGTTTAACCGGCCCCCGCGCCTACCGGGAAGAAGAACTAAAAGAATATGAGGCAAAATACCCTCTCACCAAAAAATATATAGATGATATCCGGTCCGTGAAGCCAGGAATCACCGGTCCGTGGCAAACATCCGGTCGAAATGCTCTAAATTTTGAAGACCGGGCCAAACTCGACTCTCATTATGTGAGAACCCTGTCTGTCAGGCAGGAACTCCTGATTCTGATAAAAACTCCTCTGGCTATGATTTCGCGCTGGTAAAAGAAAATATGTTAGTATAGACTCATAGAATGGAAGAAATTATCAACCTCGCCCCAACCGTCGATACAGAAAGCAAACCGGTGTCTAAACAACCGGGCCAAAAGCTTCTAAAACAAAAGACTGTCCTCCAAAAAATCCTAACCGTTTTATTTTCCATAATTTGTGTTTTGTTAATTATCATTACTATTACAGGTACTCTGGCTTTCTTTTTTGTCTATGTCCCCGGTAAAAAGCTTTACGACAAGGTTGACCTGGCAAAAACCGAAGTTGCAAACCTCCAACTTGCTCTATCAGAAAAAGACCTAAAGAGAGGACAGGAGAGTTTAGTAGCTCTAAGAAGTCAGCTCTCGACCATTGAATCCGACTATAAAAAACTTTCCCATCTCAGTAAATTACCCTATTCAAAAGAGTATTATGCCGACGGTGAACAGGTCATTATTATCGCCAAAGAAGCTCTTGATACAGGTGAAATTATTATAAAAGCGATAGAACCCTACACTGATTTTCTCGGGCTAAAAGGTGCTTCCACCGACAGCGGAAAAACCACCGAGGACAGAATCGCCTTTTTAACCCAATCCGTTGAAGGGTTAGTCCCTCATTTAAAAACAATCGAAGAAAAAGTAGGCAAAATTGAAAGCTCGCTTAATAAAATTGATCCTAACCGTTATCCCGACGAATATAAAAATATAAAAATAAAATCCACCCTTCTTAAGGCCAAAGAAACTATTTCAGAAACCCGAAAATTAATCAGAGACGGTAGCCCGATCCTCACCAAAACCTCCTGGCTTTTGGGCAAAGATAAACCCCGAACCTACTTAATGATTTTTCAAAATGATGCCGAGCTTCGGCCCACCGGTGGTTTCTGGACCGCCTATGGATTATTGAAAGTCACCGACGGCAAGTTTACCCCCTTGGGTTCCGACGATATTTATTCGCTTGATGCCAAGTTCAACAGCACGATTCCCGCTCCCCGGCCGATAAAAGCCTATCACATCAACGTCCCGTACTTTAATCTTCGGGATATGAACATATCACCGGATTTCCCGACCAGTATCAAAGAATTTATGGTTCATTACAACAAAATTACCGGTAATAAAGACAAGATTGATGCTGTCGTTGCTCTGGATACAAACTTTCTCGTCGACCTCGTAAAAGTTCTCGGGCGGGTAGGTGTATCCGGATTCGGAAATTTTTCTGCCGAACCGGACAAGCGGTGCGACGGTTGTCCTCAGATCATCTACCAACTCGAATGGATCGCCGGACGGCCTAGAAATTATATAGAAACAGACCGCAAAGGTTTCCTGGGGCCTCTCATGAACTCTCTTTTGTCAAACGCCATGGGTTCAGAAAAAAGCAAAATCGGTCCTCTGGCTCAGGCTGGATTTGACAATATCTTTCAAAAACATATCCTTTTCTATTTCATCGACTCGGATATGCAAAATGCAGCCGAACTGGCAAACATTGGCGGAAAAATTGTTGATCCGGGATCCGACGTAGATTATTTTCACCTCAACGATGCCAATATGTCTTCGGCAAAAACCAACCTCTTCCTCCGTCAAAAAATCAAGCATGAGATTATCAGTAAAGATGGAAAAGTAGAACATAAAATTACCGTTACCTACATCAACCCCAGCAAAGGGTCCAATTGTAATTTGGAGAAGGGAGACCTCTGCCTGAACGCTTCCAAGTATCGAAATTGGTTTAGATTTTACGTTCCGAAAGGTTCCACCATGGTCAAAATGACCGGGTCTGAGGTTGAGCCTGTTTTATACGAAGAACTCGGCAAACAGGTTTTTGAAGGCTTTTACGGGAATCGGTTTTTCCTGGCTCCGGAATCCAGTGTAAAAACATCAATTCAATACACTAGCAGTATCCCGGCAAGCTCAAATTACACTCTATATCTCCAAAAACAACCAGGGACAAAAGCTACCGAATACGACCTCACGGTAAACGGCAAAAAACAGGACACTTTCAGCTGGGTGGCCGACAAAACAATCAAACTAGCTCTGTAACAATGAACCGTTATTCCAATACCCAGGGATTGGTTATCAACAAGAAAAGTATAAATGAAGCGGATATCCTGATAACCCTTCTAACCCCCGCCAAAGGCAAAATCACCGCTCTGGCAAAAGGTGTAAAAAACATCAAAAGCAGCCGAATCGGCAGCCTTCAACTAGGTAACCTGATAAAGGTAAATCTATACGCCAAAGATAATTTTAACTGGATTTCCGAAGCCCAAACAATTACTCAATTTCTTAGAACCAAAAAAAATCTTACCCAGGTAAATTTATTGTTCTACTTTTTGGAAATAATAAACACCCTGATTGCCGAAAATCAACATATACCCCAGGTTTTTGACATTTCCAAAAACATTATTGAATCCATCAACAAAAATCAGGTCAGCCAATATATTGAAAATGAAATCAAACTCCTACGAATTCTCGGATTCGGTGTCACCACGGAAATCGAAAAATCCTATCTGGCAAAAGACTACCGAACCACCCAAAAATATGTAAAACAATATTTTGAATCAATTATTGAAAAACCATTAAAATCAAACGAATTATTCAGATGAGATATAAGCTGATTTTTATTATTCTATTTTTTACCACCTGTTTTCTTAGACTTTACAATATCCAAACCACGGCCAGGTTTACCAGAGACGAATCAAGCGATTTGGTAAATATAAAAAAAATTTATGATGCCCGAAAAGTCACCCTCATCGGACCGATAGGGGAGGGGAATGTCGCCATATTTAGCTCGCTTACCTATTACCTTTGTCTGCCTTTCACCATCCTCTTTAACTTTGATCCCATCAGCCCCGTTATTGCCACCTCCTTTTTTGGGATTGTCACGGTTTTACTTATTTGGAAACTACTGTCTCTAACCAACTTCAAACATCATTTATTGTTTCTGATTCCCGTTTTTATTTTTCCCTACCTTGAATCTTCACGTTGGGCCTGGAACCCGCACTTTATCCCTTTCTGGCAAGTAATCGGTCTAATACTTTTTTACCTGAATATCCCTTTTAATTTTCTTTTGTCCGGTCTCGCCTTTGGGCTAACTATTCACCAACACTGGTACGCTGCCTTTTCTTGTCTCGGGGTGGCAATTCTTTTGTTTGCCGAAACAAAAAAAATAAAAACTCTGATTAGCTTCGGCCTGGGTCTTACCGCCTCCATTTTTCCTTTTGCCCTTTTTGATCTGACCCATCCACCGGGTTTATTTTTTAGCCGAATGATCAACTTCACCCCCATCTCACCCGGTTTGACCAACACCAATATCATCTCAATTGCCGGTCAATTTTTCTCTTATCTCGTAAACAACAACAGGAATATCGGAATTATTGTTTTTATCCTGAGTCTTGGTCTGATTCTCTACCGACAAAATAAATACCTCATCCCCATAATTTTTCAATTCATTGGTCTTTCTTTTATCTCCACTCCGATTGCCAATCGATATCTTCTGCCCGGCGTTCTTTTTTATATTCTTTGGCTATCTCAAAACATAAAACAGAAACTGACAAAAATTATAATTGTCATAATTCTGGTCACCAACATCTATTACCTGCCTAAAGTTTTTTCACAAAACGACTGGTCAACCAATATCAAAGCCCTAAAACAAATAACAAAGCAAATCGCCTCAGAATCCAAAATTGATAATTTACCCTTTAATATAATTGTTCTCCAAAGTCAGGACGGCAACACCAAAGGCAGCCGTTTTCGCGACCTCCTCTCTCTTCAAAACATCACCCCTCTTCCCCCAAACGACTATGACAATCCCCGAAGTTTATTTGTCATCAGCCAGAATACCTGGGATAACTTAAAGACCGATGCCGCCTATGAAATCAACAACTTCCGTTCTGACACCCCCACCTCTTGGTGGAAAATCGACAATTCGGTTTGGTTTTTATATAAAGTAAACAAAAATTAAAGGTATAATAGGCTCATGGAGAATAATACAGATGACTTAGTAGCCAAAATTGTTTCCCTTTGTAAACGCCGGGGAATTATTTATCAAAACTCAGAAATTTATGGCGGCATTCAGGGATTTTATGACTTTGGACCCATCGGTTCCCAAATGAAACTTAATTGGAAAAACCTTTGGTGGAGAGACAACGTCACCAGAAGGCGGGATGTTGTCGGAATCGACGGTAGTATTATTACTCACCCAAAAGTTTGGGAAGCCTCCGGACACGTAAAGAATTTTGGTGATATTTTGGTCGAATGCAAATCCTGTCACAAACGTTTCCGTCCTGATCTAATCGGTAATGTTGCTAAGTGCCCCGAATGCAGCGGCCAATTCACCGAAGGTCGAAAATATAACATACTGTTTGAAACAGATATCGGTGTAATCGAAGGTGAAAAAATGCATGCTTATCTTCGGGGAGAGGCCTGCCAAACAATTTATCTGGATTTCAAAAATATCGTTGACTCCTGCCGGGTTAAAATCCCCTTTGGCATCGCCCAAATTGGTAAAGCCTTCAGAAACGAAATTACCCCAAAAAATTTCCTTTATCGAACCCGGGAGTTCGAACAATGGGATATTCAGTATTTTGTCCACCCCTCCGAGATGGATAAATGGTACGAATATTGGAAAGAAAGCCGGATGAACTGGTATCGATCACTATTCAACAATTCCAAAAGTCTTCGATTCCGTGCCCACGAAAAAGATGAACTGGCATTTTATGCCCAAAAAGCATTTGATATCGAATACCAAGCCCCGTGGGGTTGGGCCGAAATGGAAGGTCTTCACTGGCGCGGAGATTATGATCTGACGCAACACAGTAAATTCAGCGGACAAGACTTAAGCTATGTCGATCCTGTCACCCATGAAAAATATTTACCCCACATCACTGAGTGTTCCGGGGGTGTTGACCGAAGTTTCTTTTTCATGCTTCTTGACAGCTACAATGAACAAACATTGGAAAGCGGAGAAACCCGAATCTTTTTGAAAATTAATCCCAAAATTTCCGCCTACAAAATCGCCATAATTCCCTTGGCTTCAAATAAGCCCGACCTTGTTAGTCTGGCAGAGACTATTTACTCCGAACTTAGCTCTAGATACTCCGTGGATTGGGACGACAGCAGTAATATCGGTAAAAAATACCGTCGCCAGGACGAGATCGGTACCCCCTGGTGTCTTGTGGTTGACTTCCAGACTCTTGAAGACGGTACGGTTACTATCCGGGACCGTGATACCATGGAACAAATCAGAATCAACAAAGACCACGTCGATTCCTGGTTGCAGGAAAAACTTATCTAAAACCTTTATAATCATTACTATGCAAAAACAAAATCGAATAATAACTCTCAGCATTTTATCTCTATCAATGTTACTTCTTTCTGCCTGTGGAGCCAAAAAACCCGAATCCAATACCCAGCCAACCCCTACCGTCACTAAGTTGATTGAATTAACCCCGGAAGAACAACCCTACATTAAACTTATTCCCAGAGCCGATGGCCACGAGCTAAAGCTGGTCATTCAAAAACTAAACACCAACATCAGTGAAATCGACTATGAATTAATCTATACCGCCACCGACAACGGCCAGGAGATTGAAAAAGGAGTAAGCGGCAACATGAAGGTAGAGGGTAAATCAGTTGAAAGGGATTTGCTGCTTGGAACTGCCAGTTGCACCAATGGCTGTAAATACAAATATGACACCGGTATCAGTCAGGGGACATTAATGCTAACTTTGGCCACTTCTTCCGGCCAGGTTTCGACTTTTGAGACCCCCTTTACCCTTAAATCAGCCGCCGCCCTAAAAACAGAAAAGGAAATTAAGCTCCCCACCGCAAATTTTTCGGTTAAGGTCACACCAAAGACCGGAGAATACTATACCGTCATCAAAAACGCCCTTGTCTATTCTGTATTTTCCAGTAACACCAGCAATCCCCTGGTTAGCGAAACTCCGCTTGACAATTAAAATGCTCTATCACACCCCGGTTCTGGTTGAAGAGACAATCCAATTTTTCGACCCAAAACCTGGTCAGATATATATCGACGCTACACTCGGAAATGGCGGACATACTATAGAAATTCTAAAAACCGGTGCTAAAGTTTTTGGCATTGACCAGGATCCACTTAACCTGAAAATTGCCACTACAAGAATCAGCGAGGCGAACCTTGATAATAAATTTATTCCTATCCACGGAAATTTTAACGATTTAGAAAATATATTTTCAAAAACTATTCAGACTCCACCCGATGGTATCCTGTTCGATTTGGGATTAAGTCAAAACCAACAATTATCCCGAAACAGGGGATTCTCTTTTAATGACGATCTTTCTCTGGATATGCGACTCGATCCCGAAAACCAGGAAATTACCGCCGAATATATTGTCAATACCTATTCTTTTGACGAACTTTACGAAATCTTTACAAAATACGCCCAGGAAATATATAGTAAACCACTAATCATTAGAATTATAAAAGCCCGTCAAAAAAAACCGGTCAAAAACAGTTCTCAACTGGCAAATATTATCAGGGATTACTATCGGGAAAAACACAACCAGTCACGCATTGACCCAAGTACAAAAATATTTATGGCCCTAAGAATTGCCGTTAACAACGAATTTAGTAATCTCAAGTCAGCCCTAACTCAAGCCGTCAATATTTCAAAACCCCAAACCACCATTTGCGTTATTACCTTCCATTCCGGGGAAGATAGAATTATAAAACAGTTTATTAAAAAAAATTTCCCAAACGCCCCCAAACCCATAATGCCTACTCAAAAAGAAATAACGAAAAACCCATTATCCCGCTCTGCCATCCTCAGATCGTTTAGAATTAGCTAATGCCGATCAAAAATTTCTTAATCCTGTCGCTCGCTTTTTCACTCTTACTTCAGATATCTTTTTCCATTTATTACTCAAGTGAAATTACTACCCAAAATACCAACCACAAAAACCTATTGGAAAATATCGATAAATTAGAAACTGAACACCAGAATCTTCAAGCGATCCTGGCTACTGAAACCTCACTCACTAAGCTCGAGCCATACCTAATCGGGAAAAATTATCAGCCGATTTGGCAACTTATTGACTTAAATCAACCATAATATGTATCAAAAGAGAGCTAAGACAGTTTTTCTGACAATATTGTTAGCATTTTCCGCCATTATATTGAGATTATTTTATTGGCAAATCATAAAGGGTGATGAGTTCAGAAAAAAAGCAATACTTCAAACTTATAAACTTGAAAAAATCCTTCCGGCAAAAGGCACCATAAATTCAGCAGACGGCTACCCCATGGCTCTAAGTCAGGACATCTACCAAGTATCGATTTATAAACCAAATCTTAAGACAAATATCGACAACGTTATCTACCAGATAAATCAATCTATTCCCAACCTTATAGACTCCACCCATCCAACGGTAAAATCATTCATTACAAACCAAAATATAAAATGGGTAGACCTGCCGACCAAAATCTCCAAAGACAAAGTTGAAAAAATTAATCTACCAGGAATTAGTTTCAAGAAATATCAATCAAGGTTTTACCCGGAAAATCACCTGGCAAAAAATATTCTTTCCGGCCTGGAAAATTATTATATTAAACAACTTGCCGGAAAAACCGGCTTTTCCTTAACCGCCAAAGATGCCGTCGGCAACATCCTTCTGACCAAAAAAAGCTGGAATAAACTGGCAGTAGATGGACAAAATTTGCATCTTTACCTAAACCGCGGTATTCAGTTACAAACCGAGCAGCTGTTGTCAAAAGGGATAAGACAATTCTCGGCCGACTCAGGATCAATTATTATTATCGATCCGCAAACGGGGGGAATACTTGCCATGTCTTCCCAAGGGGCCACAGACTCGGCAATACTAAATACACCACAAAACACTACTATTTCTAATCTGTTCGAGCCCGGTTCTATCTTCAAGCCACTGGTTGTTTCCATGGCTCTGGACATAAGTGCAATTCAGCCCGACTATATCTGCACTAAATGCAACCAGACTATAACCTTCGGTGAATATACCATTGGAAACTGGGACAATCAAATCCATCCCGACTCAACCCTAAACGATATTATCAAAAACTCCGACAATATCGGCATGAGCCATATTATTGCCCGGCTCAGACTCGATAATTTTTTGAAATACTACTCGGAGCTTGGTTTAACTCAAAAAACCGGAATAGACCTCCAGGGAGAAACAAAACCTGTCGCAAAAAAATACTGGAGTGATGTTGATCTGGCCACCGCCTCCTTTGGGCAGGGGATAGCCGTGACTCAAATTCAGATGGTTCAGGCTTTCAACACCATTGCCAACAACGGCATTTTGGTACCTCCGAAACTCGTTAAATCAATTACTGAAAACAACAAAACCATCAAAACAGGTCAACAAAAAATCAAAAGAGTTTTTCAGGAATCAACCATAAAAGAAGTAAAATCCATCCTTAAATTTGCAGTAGAAAACGGCGCTATTTCCGGATTGAAACCAAAACAAATGGAAGTATGTGCCAAAAGTGGTACTGCTCAAGTGGCTGTTAAAGGCGGGTATTCAGAAAGCTCAGGTATCGCCTCATACATCGGTTTCTCCCCCTGCCAAAATCCAAAGTTTACCATGATTGTCACCATCAACAACCCAAAAACATCTTCCTGGGGATCGAGTACTGCTGCTCCGATATGGTTCGATTTGGCCAGTCGTATCTACAATTTGCTATAATTAACCCAATCTCAATGTTTTTTCTCCAAAAAATAAAAAACCTGTTTTGGCACCTACCGAAAAGTATATTTTTTAACCTATATTACGGTCTCCCTTCGAGAAAACTAATATTAATCGGTGTTACCGGTACGGACGGGAAAACTACTACTTGTACTTTGATTCATGAAATTCTGAAAAACAACGGCCTCCAATCCGGCCTGATAAGCACCATCCATGCCAAAATTGGCGACAAAATTATCGAAACCGGACTTCATACCACCAGTCCGGACCCAAAATTAATCCAACAACTATTTCGCCGGATGGTCAAGGCCGGTCTTACCCACTGTGTATGCGAAGTCACCTCCCATGCCCTGGATCAAAACAGGTTTTGGGGATGTCAGTTTGAAATATCCGCCATTACCAATACTTCCCATGAACACCTCGATTACCACAAAACAATGGAAAATTATCTTCGCTCAAAAACGAAACTTTTCCGAATTTCTAATCACGCCATTCTAAATAAAGACGATCCTTCATACAACATTATTTCCCCCACCGTCACTGTCCCTCATAAAACTTATAGCATTAATAAAAAATCTGATTTTCAGGCGAAAGATATCACCATCAAAAAAACTTACATGGAGTTTATGGTCAATGGAGTCAAAATTAAAACCGACAGTAACTACCACTACCAAATATACAATATCCTTGCCTCATTGGCCGTTACTAAACACCTCGGAATAAACATCCATACCGCCAAATCAACCATCGTAAAATTTCCCGAAACCAAAGGCCGCCGAGAAGAGGTTCCCAATGAATTTGGTATCAAAACTATCATCGATTTTGCTCATACTCCCTATGCCCTGGAAAGTACTTTAAGCGCTCTTAAAAATATAACTCCAAACAATCTGATTGTAATTTTTGGGGCAACCGGTGGACGAGACAAAAGTAAAAGGCCACTTATGGGCAAAACGGTTTCCCATGTCGCCAATATTGCCCTTCTTACTTCCGACGACACCAGAAACGAAAAAGTTGAAGATATCAACGAACAAATTATAAGTGGAATTGACAAGAATTTATCCGAATTATGGGACTACAAAGAAGTTCAGTCTCAAAATTTATATTCCAAAGTGACCCAAGCCGCAAGAAAAAAATTTACTTTTATGAATATCCCCAATCGCCAGGACGCTTTTAACATCGCCGCCAAACTGGCTCACCCGGGTGACACAATAGTCGCCTGCGGAAAGGGTCACGAAACAACTATTTTACACGGCTCAACCGAATATCCATGGTCAGAATCAGAAGCCTTCAGAAGTGCTCTTAGATTTCGAAATATCTAATATGACTCAATACAACCTTCAAATTAATTCCCCCGTTGACGAAAACTACGAACATGGGTTTTTACCCCAAAGAAACAACAAAAACCTCTTTTATCAGGAAACTAGCTCACGCTCAAATCTTCACCACTTCTCCCTCAGTTCAGAAAACAGAAGAATTATTTCTAAAACCACACAATATAACTACGACTTTCTACCGCTAGCTGATTTTACCTATAGTCTGTCCATAAAAAAAACAATCAATACCTGGATTCACAAACTTGGCTGGATTTTTCCGATGGGTTCGGTAAAAACAATATTTAATAATCATATCTTTAATTACCTTTATATCTGGAAAAATGAGCAACAACAAGTTATTGCTTATTCGATATGTTATTTTTCTGAAAAAATTTCTCATATTGCTTACGTTTTTTACGACCCCACTTATTCGCACACCAATTTCCCGATCAGATTAACTCTGCAAACAGTTATCGACAGCCAAAAGAGGGGACTCGATTATTGTTATCTGGGCAGGTTCTCAAAAGATTCTGGATACTATAAAAGAACCATGCCCGGCTTCGAATATTTTAAAGATAATAAATGGATTACATTATAAACTTTAAGACTTTTAGACTTTTAGACTTCATAAATTAATATGCATATTCACGTTATAGGGATTGCCGGTACCATGACTTGTCCCCTGGCCATCGCCTTAAAAAAAGCCGGTCACACTATCACCGGATCAGACCAGGAAAAAATATACCCACCGATAAGTACAAATTTAAAAAATGCCGACATCCCCATAAACACCCTCAAGAACTTTAAAATTGTTGATTTGGCAATTATCGGCTCTTCCTATTTATCGTTTTCTAACACAAAAAGCGAGTTTGATATCATAAAAAAACTTAATATCCCCTACATTTCCGCCACCAAATATGTCGGCCAAAATATTGTCAAAAAAAATTCGATATTGGTCGTCGGCACCGGCGGCAAAACCACAATCACAAGTCTAATAACCTGGATCTTTCTGAAGGCAAAACTAAATCCCAACTATATGTTTGGAGGCCAAAGCCTAAACAAAATTCCCTCCCTCGATTTCACCACCGGGGACTGGTCGATTGTTGAAGGCGATGAATCGATAAACGGACTAGATACTAAAGCAAAATTCCTTTACTACCCGGCAAAATATGTCATTCTAACCGGTGCTAATTGGGAACACAAAGAAAGCTACAAAAACGAATCTGACAATCTGGAGTCTTTTCGGACACTTATCAAAAAAATCCCTCCGGACGGGTTATTGATTACCAATTCGCTAGGACACAAAACCGAAACGCTCTCCCTAGCCTCACGAGCCAAGGTAATTTTTTATAATGGGCAAAAGTCAGATTACAAAATAATCAAAAAGGAAATATCTCAAATTTCAAAATTAACTTTTGTTACTCCTAAAGGCAATTTATCGATAAAAACCAGTCTTCTCGGTACATTTAATTTTGAAAACATCCTTGCCGCCGTCACTTTGTGCATGGAAATTGGAATTAATCCCAAAATTATCCAAAAGGCGGTATCTTCCTTTAGGGGAATCAGCCGAAGATTGCAGAAAATTATTTCAAAAAACAACCTTCACTTTTACGATGACTTTGCTCAATCTCCCGAAAGAATCAAGTCGGCACTCGACGCTGTCAAGCTTCATTTTCCAAATCAAAGAATTTTTGTTTATCTTGAACCTCACGCATCATTTCTTCTCACCACATCCGGGCTTATCGGCCTTGGAAACGCCCTGTCGGATTGTACAAAAATAATTCTGTCAAAAATTCCATTCAAAACCAATATCCCAATCTCTACTCGGGCTACGGCAAAACACTATTCCGACGAGATTGGTGATAACCTTATATATATTCCTCAAAACAAAGAGCTTTATAAATATTTCCATCAAACGTTAAAACCAAACGATATTCTGGTTCACTTTAGCTCTGGAGGAGCAGAAGGTCTCAAAACCTTCAAAAAAATTACTAGTTATCGCACACAATAAATGTCAAGATACGTCATCAGTGGGGGAAAGCCACTATCGGGCGAAGTGTCCATTCGCGGCGCTAAAAATGCCAGCTATAAACAACTTATTGCCACATTACTCACCGCTAAGACTTGTCAATTAACCAATGTTCCTCAGATATCCGACATAAGAATAACCGAAAGCATTGCCAAAAGTCTTGGTTCCAAAGTTACCTATACCGGAGAGCACAGTCTGGAGGTAAAAACCCCAAAAATTACCAACTCAGCCGTCCCTATGGGAGTCGGTGAAAAATCAAGGTCGTCGTTTATGTTTGCCGCCCCTCTTTTGGTCAGAACCGGATCCGCCACCGTTCCGATTCCGGGAGGAGACAGGCTCGGTGCTCGACCACTAGACCGTCTTTTTGATTGCTACAGAACGATGAATATCCAAACCGAGGAATTCCCAAACAAAATTTTTTTTCGAACCGACAAGATAAAACCAACCCACTATACCTTTGCTAAACCATCCCACACCGTTACCGAAGTAATAATTATGACTGCCCTGGCCGCAACCGGAGAAACGATTATCGACAACGCCGCCAGAGAACCGGAAATCGATGATTTGATAAGCATGCTCAACTCTATGGGTGCCACCATTCAGCGAGACCCAAAGAATTCCGGTCGGATTATCATCCAAGGTGGTAAGTCACTAAATGGAACCAACCATCAAGTCATCTCCGACAGAAACGAATCTGTCACTTTTGCCTGTGCCGCCCTTGCCACGAAAGGATCGGTAAATATTTTACGAATTGACCCAAAAATTATTTCTAAATTTTTAACTACCATTGAAGCCATGGGAGCAAAAGTATATAGGGGAAAAGACGAAGTTGCCGTCACCTGGTATCAACCACTAAAAGCCATCGACATTGAAACAGAGCCGGAACCGGGATTTATGACCGATTGGCAGGCACTTTTTACTATTGTACTTACTCAGGCAGTCGGGTGTAGCAGTATTATCGAAAGAGTCCACCCGTCTCGATTCCAGCATATTAAAAATCTTGAAATCATGAATGCAAAAGTAAAATATTTTAATCCTGAAATCAACCACCCCGAAAACTATTACCACTTTAATCCGGAAAACGATCACTCGGACTACTTCCATGGTGTCAAAATTTACGGACCAACCAAGCTAATCGCCAACAACTTTTCAATCAATGATTTAAGAGCCGGCGCATCGATCACTCTGGCGGCCATTACTGCTGAAGGTAAATCAGTGGTCGACGGGGTTGAATATATTGAAAGAGGCTACGAAAAACTAGCCGAACGTCTTTGTTCCCTCGGAGCTCAAATAGAGTATATTAAAACATAATGACACATTTGTATTTGGGTTTGATGCTATTTTCGTTTCTTTCAACCAGTATTTTGGTGATTCCCTTTATTAACCTTTTATACAAGTTAAAATTTCAACGTCAAAAGCAAAAAACCCTTGATTTTCAAAATAAAAGAACTCCCATTTTTGACAAGTTTCATTCCCAAAAATCCGGAACTCCGGTGGGAGGTGGACTTTTGATTATTCTCTCCGTCTGCATCCTTTTTATTTTTCTTTTCCCAATATTAAAGGTAGCCAAAATTTTTATCTCTAGCAATTACCAAATTAATCGTGAACTGGAAATAATTTTCTTTACCTTTATCAGTTTTGGGCTTTTAGGTCTCTACGATGATGTGATGAAATTCTTTGGTTTCAAAAAAACAGGCTTTTTCGGGCTAAGAATGAAACACAAACTACTTTTGCAAATGTTTCTCTCTACCGTTATTTCGTTCATGATGTATTTTGGCCTAAACATCAACTTCATCTATATTCCTTTTTTCGGCGCCGTCAACTTGGGTCTCTTTTTTATTCCGATATCATCAGCCCTAATTATCGGTTTTGCTAATTTCTTTAATATCACCGATGGTCTTGACGGCTTATCCTGTGGTCTTTTAATGATTGCTCTTTTTGCTTTTTGGGTACTAGCCGGAAACTCTCTGGACACTCCGATTTCTCTTTTTTTGGCTCTTTGGCTAGGAAGCTTGATTGCATTTTTGTATTTCAATATTTTTCCGGCCAGGCTATGGCTAGGCGACGTTGGAGCCTTATCGTTTGGGGCCACCTTCGCCGTGATAGCTCTGCTATTAGGCCGCGTGGTTCCTCTCCTAATCGTTGGCGCACCATTTATTGTAGAAGGGGGAAGTAGTGCTATCCAAATAATTTCTAAAGTTTATTTCCACCGAAAACTTTTTCCGGCCGCCCCACTCCACCTCACTTTGCAAACCATGGGCTGGGAAGAACCAAAAATAGTCACCAGGGCTTGGCTAGCCGGTATTATATTAGCTATCTTTGGATTATGGTTGGGGCTAAACTAATTTCCTTGCTAGAAAAGGAAGTGAACAATTACCTAAGAATACCTTACTTATATGGCGGCAAAAACACCTGGGAAGAAATCAAAAAGAATTTTTCAGAATACAAACAGCTCAAGAAAAACAAACAAGGAATAGACTGCTCTGGACTGGCCTATCATCTCCTCGACTATTATTCAAAACTTTTGGGACTAGGCAGCATTTACGGTCATCTGATAGGCACCGAGGGTAAAAGAGGGGCTAGTCGAGTATCGGCCAATTTATTTACATCTCCCCCAAACTCATTTCCTTTATACACTTATTCCGACATCCGAACCGGAGATTTGATTAGGCTAGATTCCGGCCGACATATCTTGTTCGTCCTGGAATACAAAAAATCGCAAATTCGCTATGTTCACAGCAGCCACAAAACCAAAACTAGGGGGGTCCATTTGGGGGAAATTCAAATTGTTGACCCCTCAAAAACCTTGGATCATCAAAAATGGAATGAAACCTACTCCAATGGAAAAAATTACTCCTCAATTTTCAACCAAAAAAATGGTGACGGAATCTTTCGCCTATTTCTCTTCAAACAACTCTGATATCTTTAAAGGCTTCAAACCAACTATTTCAACCTCTGTCCCACACTCCTGACATTCGAGAATTTCACCAACCTGCAAGACACCCTTTGTTTCTATTTCCGACTTACAATCTGGACAAAATATTTTATCTTCCATAACAAAATTATATAATCAATAAACCTCAGTTATTATATGACATCAACACCCCTAATAAAACTAGAAAACTTCTACCTGAAAAGAGAAGATAAAAATCAAACCGGTTCGATAAAGGACAGGGCAATATCACTGCAAATAGAAAATCTCGTTGGCAAAGGTATCTCGGCGGCGGTTATCTCCAGTACCGGCAACGCCGCCATTTCCGCTCTCTATTATTGCTCCAAATCAAACATAAAACTGACCATCTTTCTTTCCCCAAAGATCAACCTGTCAAAACTATCACTCATCACTGAAAAAACAAAAAACTTTATCATTTCCGACAGACCAATTAGTGGTGCCTTTAAATATGCCAAAAAAACCAATAGCTTTTTGCTCCGACAATCCACCGATCCCATAGCTCAAATCGGCTATCAGTCGGTCGGCTTGGAGTTATCAAAAGATATACCCGATATTACCAGCATATTTATGCCGGTTGGCAGCGGGACAACCTTGTTGGGCATTTCAAAGGGGCTCCCAAAAACTGTCAAAATTTTTGCCATTCAGCCCGCCTCTCACTGCCCCATCAGCCAAACATTTGACCCTCAATATATCAAAGAATCACACACCATCACCGATGCCCTATCCGTAAAACTTCTGCCCCTAAAGTCAGATATTTTAAAAACCATTACCGAGTCCGGTGGAGGAGGCATGGTTGTCCAAAACACAACGGTTGTTGAAACTCAAAAATTTCTCCTCACAAATAACATTTTTACTTCACCGGAAGGCGCCTTGGCCTTGGCCGGGTTCCTAAAGGCTGAAAAACTGGGAATCAAAGTTGGTGCCTACCCCGTAATTATTTTAACGGGTGAACAAAGATGACATCAAATTTGCTATCCGCTCTAAACCAATCTCCATACTACTATTTCTTCCTGGTTGTCGACGACTCGCTTAGAATCTCCCTCCCGCAGCTAAAATATTTCACCCCGGTAAACTCCAATCAGTTCGACAATGAACTTAACTCAGGTAAGCTTCTTTCAAATCCAAAAGTAAGGGACTTTATAGAAACTACCTCAAAAAAACACCATAAATTACCGGCAATTATCCCATTTAAACCATCCGCCAAAATCGATTTTATCTGTAAAAATAGAAATTGGCTTAAAGTCAGTAATGACAGTAGCTTAAACCGTGTAATTGAGGACAAATTAAAATTTCCGCTAATCTGTAAAAATCACGATATTCCGATTTTGCCGTTTATTATCGACAAGCTAAATAGATTATCTTTTGAAAAGGCCAAAAACCTACTCGGCCCCGAACTTATAATCCAAACTCACTTTGGTTGGGCCGGTAAATCCACTTTTCAGGCAGATTGCTTTGACCATCTCAAAAAAACAATTCCACCCGACACTGTTGTAAAATTTTCACCCCACCTCAAAGAGAGTTACACCCTTCTAAATAACTGCTGCCAAACTAATAAGGGGCTAATCCAAAGTCCACCGGCAGTTCAATTTACTGGGATTAGGTCGCTGACTACCAATCCTTTCTCCACCGTCGGACGTCAATGGCCATCCTTTGCCCCCCCCGATATTATCGACCAGACTTTCAAAATTACCCAAAAATTTTCCGACTATCTTGAAAAGAAACACTATAAAGGTTTCTTTGGTCTCGACTTTATTGTTGATCAAAACAAAGTATACCTTCTCGAATGCAATCCCAGACTAACCGCCTCATTTGCCTTTTATACCCAAATTGAGCTGAAAGCCAATTTAAATCCGCTTTTCCTTTTTCACCTTGCCGAATTTAGTCTTAAAAACTATCTCTTTGACATCACCACCGAACAGACACGTTTCAAAAACCCAAAAATCATCGGCACTCAACTTACCAGAAGAAGCGAGTCAGGCAAAATAGACGGAAAATACGAAACCAATAATTTTATCGTTACCTCTCCCAAAAATTCAACTATAAAAAATGAGATCATCTCCAAAATCAACTAAGCAAACTCTCCGGCTCTCCCCGATTGTTATTTTAACCTTCATCCTTATTCTGATCGGGTTTCTATTTATTTCCATTTCGTCTTTAACCGAAGCCAGTAGTACTATCGGGGATAAATTTTTCTTTTCAAAAAAGCAATTAATCTGGATTGTAATCAGTTGGGTAGTATTCTTTGTCACCTCAAAAATACCCCTCGAAACAATAAAAAAGGCCTCTCCCATTCTTTACTTCTCATCATTATTTTTGTTATTTTTGGTGTTAATTCCCCAACTCGGAAACAAGACCCTGGGCGCCAGACGATGGCTCGACATCGGCTTTACCGAAATTCAACCTTCAGAGATTTTGAAGCTATTTTCAATAATCTATTTTGCCAAACTATTTTCTCAAGCCGATAAAAGAACTATCAAAAACTTATTGCTCTACCTGGGAATTCCCTTTGTATTAATCATTGCCCAACCAAACCTTAGCACTGCCATTCTGATCTCTGCCATTGTTATCACTATTTACTACCTTTCCGGAGGAGAAATCATTCATCTTTTTACCCTCGGTTTTTTTGCTACCATAGTTAGTTTTTTACTGGTTATCTCTTCTCCATATCGAATGGCCAGACTTCAGGGACTGTCTACCGGTTCTTACCATAGCAACCAAATCATTATGGCGCTCGCTTCGGGAGGAATATTTGGAAAAGGGTTTGCTAATTCCGACCAGAAATATCGTTTTCTACCCAAAATATCAACGGATTCCATCGTCGCAGTAATCGGCGAAGAAACAGGAATTATCGGCATTATAACGGTCATTTTACTGTTTATTTTTCTGATCGTAAATATATTTAAAATTGCCAATAGTTCCAAAGATTCATTTGAGTCACTCCTGATCTCGGGAATCGGCTGTTGGATTGCATTCCAAGCGTTAATTAACATTTCGGCCATCGTCGCTCTCATCCCCCTAACCGGAGTCCCTCTTCCCTTCATTTCCTACGGAGGATCATCATTAATTTCCCTCATGTCTGCCATGGGGCTAGTCTACAATATCGAAAGGAATAGACCAAAACTGCTATACTACTCTGCCGATGACAATATACAAAAAGAGAGTAAAAACCATCTGCATAACCGGCACCCACCACACCCCCGCAGTTGAATTAATCAAACAGCTAAAAGCGGATCCAAAAACTTTGTGGAATATAGAATATATTGGCCATATTTATCCCTCAGAAAATCATATTTTACACACCATAATTCCCAAGTTAAAGGTAAACTTTCACCAAATTGAAGGTGGCAAACTTGATCGACGATATTTACCAAATACCATTCGCGGTCTCCCCAAAACCATTAATGCCATTTTTTCCTCGTTAAAAATTATTAAAAAGATAAAACCGGACGTCATCGTTTCCTTCGGCGGATATATTTCTGTCCCGGTAATTATTGCCGGATATTTACAACACGTCCCATCTATTACCCATGAACAGACAACAACCATCAGCCTTTCCACAAGAATTAACAGTTTTTTTGTCAATAAAATTGCCCTCTCTTTTAAAGAACCTACCAACAATCCTAATCTCCCCCAGGACAAAACTGTCATTACCGGAAATCTTTTAAGGTCAGACATCTATCGGCAGAAATCCCCAAAATATAAAATCCTCAATAATGTTGTCAGCAAATACCCACTGATTTACATTACCGGTGGCAATCAAGGCTCTTCTCCCATTAATTACATTATCGAAAAAGTTATAAGAAAAATAGCACAAAAATACACCATTATCCATCATACCGGTAAAATTGATTATCCGCACTTTAAAGAAAAATTTGTTGGTGAAAAAAATTATTATCCAACTGAATTTGTTGATCTTGAAGACATTGGTTGGGTTTTAAACAATGCCAAAATTATCATAGGCCGATCCGGAGCCAATACCTGTCAGGAGATTGTTGCGCTTGAAAAAAAATCCATCCTCATCCCGCTACCTGTCTCACAACAAGACGAACAGCTTCTGAATGCTGTTTGGACCAAAAAAGCACTCCCGCTTCAAACTATTATTGTCCCACAGTCAAGACTGACAGCAACAAAAATATATAATTCTATAGCTGCTCTGGAAAAGATTCAGATGAACTCACCTTGCCTCCTCCCTAAACCAAATAAAAAAATTCTTAATCTAATTTATGAAATTATTTAAAAAAATTTTTATTCTATTATTGCTTCCCGTCTTACTTGTTAGCAGTTTTGCAATTTTAATTAAATCCCAAAACATACCGCACCTGAATCCGATCTCCGGAAACAATAATTACCGCCAAAACCTGGAAAAAGCCTTTGTCCTGGCCGATATTAAACCACAAAAAATTACTCACCGGGAGTTTTTAAATGAGGTTGAATTTTACCTCGATGATATTCTAATTATCCTCTCTACTCGAAAAGATCCATTTTGGCAAATTTCATCTTTACAAGATATTTTAAAAATAGCTAAAATTAACCATCAGGTTATTACATTTATCGATCTGAGCTCTGCTCATCCGTATGCAACAACACTCTAAAATCATAAATGGTGTCGATATCGGCACCACTAAAATTACGACTATAATAGGACAATATTTTGAAAATGAAGATCGCTTTAATGTCGTCGCTGTTTCCTCTATCCCAAGCCTGGGTTTTCGAAAAGGACAAATTATCGACCTAGACCAAGCCACTCAAACCATTACACAAAGTATAGAATCTGCCGAGCGAATGGCTGGTTTTCAAATTAATGATGCTTGTGTCTCTATCGCTGCCAGCCACATTGAATCCATAAATTCCCAGGGGGTCGTTGCCATCAGCGCCCAAAACGGCGAGATTGAACCGTCTGACATTGAAAGAGTAGTAGAGGCAGCAAAGGCCGTTTCTTTACCAGCCGGCAAGGAAATCATTCATGTTATTCCCCATATCTACACTGTTGACGGCCAAGAGGGAATCGTTGATCCGGTCGGAATGAACGGGATTAGACTCGAAGTGGAAGCCCACATAATTGTTGCCAGTAGCCCGGCTATCAAAAACCTTAAAAAATGTTTTACCGATATTGGAATCAATATTAATTCGCTCGTTTTCTCAGGGCTTTCAACAGCAAAAGCCGCTCTGACACCGACAGAAAAAGAACTTGGGGTGGCTCTTGTAGACATTGGGGGTACCATAACCACCATCACAATATTCAGCGAAAGCGCTCCCGTCTATTCCGCGGTCATCCCCATCGGAGCAAACAATGTCACTAATGACCTTGCTATCGGATTACGTTTCTCCCTTGAAGACGCGGAAAAAATAAAATTAAAATTAGCAAAAATTATCGAAACCAAAAAGTACGAAAATGAGATTGAGCTTTCCCATTTCGGTATATTAAATGATGAAAAGAAGAAGATATCAATCCAAACTGCTGTTTCCGGCATTATAAAGCCGAGACTAGAAGAAATATTTAGCCTTATTTACAATGAAATCGGTAAAAGTGGTTTTCAAGAATCAATCCCGGCAGGGATAGTCTTGACCGGCGGTGGCGCTCTGACAGTAAATGCCAAAGACATATGTTCAAAAATCATTCCCTTGCCACTTCGTATCTCCGAGCCACCTAAAGTCGGCGGCATCGTTGATGACATAATAAACCCATCCTTTACCAGTTCTGTCGGACTCCTTATGTATCATCTTGAAGAAAGTAAAAAAAATAATTTCTCCACCCTTAAGAAAATCAAAAAACCATCTATAAACCTCTTCGCCAAGATTAAAAGTTTACTGGAACCGATTCTACCTTAGGTAATTTTATGGGTCTTATAAGAACGCTAAACGGGCAGTTTGCTAAAATTAAAGTTATCGGAGTCGGGGGTGGTGGTAATAATGCCATAAACTCCATAATTTCTGATGATAGTATCAAGGGAGTAGAATTTATTGCCGTAAATACCGATTCACAAGTCCTCCTAAACTCTCAGGCATCGATTAGAATTCAAATCGGTGAAAAACTTACCAAAGGTTTGGGTGCCGGCGGCAATCCACAAATCGGCCAACAAGCCGCTGAAGAATCAAGAGAAAGAATCAAGGAAGCTTTGGCTGACACCGACATGGTCTTTATAACCGGAGGTATGGGAGGAGGAACTTGTACCGGTGCCGCTCCCGTCATTGCCCAAATAGCCAAAAAAGAACTAGGAATCCTGACCATTGCCGTAGTTACCAAGCCATTCCTCTTTGAAGGTAGCCGAAGAATGACCAACGCTGAAGACGGAATTACGGAACTTAGAGAAAACGTTGATACTTTAATTGTAATTCCAAACCAAAAAGTTATGGATGTAGTCAACAGTAAAACATCCTTGCTCGAAGCCTTCAAAATCGCCGACTCGGTCTTGAACAAAGGCACAAAAGCTATTGCCGATCTCATCACCGTTCCCGGACTTATTAACCTCGACTTTGCTGACATAAAGTCCGTCATGAGCAACGCCGGATCGGCTCTTATGGGGGTCGGAGAAGCGCAGGGCGAACAAAAAGCAAAAGAAGCCGTGGAAGCTGCTATTGATTCACCCCTCGTTGACGTTGATATAAATGGTGCCAGGGGAGTTTTGATCAATATCACCGGAGGACCTGATCTGACGATGGCTGAAATTGAGGAATCAGCAAAAACCATTACCGAACATACCTCACCAGAGGCAAACATTATTTTCGGAGCCACAGTCGATCCCGACTACAAAGACAAAATCAAAGTTACCGTAATCGCCACCGGTTTTGATACTAGCCGATCAAGAATCTACTCATCGCCAAAAGTTGTATCGCCGTTAAAACAACAAACCTTACCCACAGAACATCCCCCCGCCGCCAACCCACAAATCCAAAAGATACTTGAAGGCCAGGAAATCCCAAAAGGTATCGATATTACTGATGAGTACGACATTCCGGCCTTTCTTAGGAAAAATAAATGATCAATAAAAATTGGTTGCCGGTATTAATAACCCTTTGTATCTTGATGTCCATTAATTTATTGATGGTCAGTTCTCTCGCCCCGGTCTATCTTTTCCGACAAATATTGGCCTGGGTAATCGGTATACTTCTTTTTTTTGTCGGAAAACAAATCAACCCCAAAATAATGAGTATCTCAAAATTTCCGATATTCATTGTTTGCTGTTTCCTACTCGTGGTCCCGATTATTCTCAACAATATCACCCGAGGTTCCCGAAGATGGATTGATCTTGGTTTTACCTCGATTCAACCCTCAGAAATTGTAAAGCCATGGTTAATGATAAATTTAGCCAATTCCGCTCTTCCGTTTACTCATGCCATCCCGGTTGCAATTGTTATGGCCCAACCTGATCTCGGCAGTGCCATCTCTATTTTGTTTCTCATGATCCCAGTTGTTCTTTTCAACAAAAAACTAATAAAAATATCGATCGTTTTGGGAATAATCGCGCTAGCAGTTTCACCGATTATTTATAAATATGTGCTTCATGACTATCAAAGAGATCGTATCATTAATTTTATCAACCCAAACCAAGACCCTCTGGGTAAAGGCTATAATGTTATTCAGTCAAAAATAGCCATAGGTTCAGGAGGAATCTGGGGGAAAGGCTACAAAAAGGGAACTCAGGGGCAACTTCTTTTCCTGCCCGAAAAACACACCGATTTTATGTTTTCGGCCACCGCCGAAGAACTTGGGCTTTTGGGAGTAATAATTCTTCTGACTTCTTATTACATTCTCATAAACACCCTCATCAAAAAAGCTTTCGCTTCAAAAAATAAAGTTGGTCTCATTTTTACTCTCGGAATAACTATCCAAATATGGCTACAAACAGTAGTCAACATTGGCATGAATATTGGCCTCCTGCCAGTTACCGGAATACCGCTGCCTTTTATTTCTGTTGGCGGATCATCGCTGATTTCATATTTATTTTCCCTGGGAATCATCTATTCATCCTAAAAGCGAATAATTAGTACTGGATAGTTAACTCCTATATGCTATAATCAAAAAGTATGAAATACGCGGTTATTGCCATTTCTGGCACACAATTCAAAGTCGAAGAAAATAAGACTATCACCATTGACAACCTCGATGCCAAAGAAGGCGATATGCTAACTTCAGACCAGGTTCTTTTAACCGTCGACGGAGACAAAGTCACCGTCGGGACCCCCATTGTAAAAAATGCTTCTATAGAATACGAAGTTCTCAAAAATTATCAGGGAAAGAAGCTAAAAGTGTTTACCTATAAGTCTAAATCCAGATACCACAAGACAAAAGGCTTCCGCCACCAATTAACTGATGTAAAAATCACCAAAATAACTTTTTAACATAACATTAAACTCATAAACAATGGCACACAAGGCGTCACAAGGAAAAACAAACCAAAAAGCAAACCGTCCCGGGCAAAGACGGGGGATTAAAGTTTTTGGTGACCAAAAAATTGCCGTCGGTCAAATTATCGTAAGACAGGTTGGCAGCAAATTTCACATCGGTGAGGGAACCAAACTCGGAAAAGATTTCACCGTCTATGCAGGAAGACCCGGTATTGTAAAATACTATTCTAAATACGGCAAAAAATATGTGTCGGTTGTAAAGGCCAAAAACTGATTTAGTCTGTTCTATTTTCACTCACTTTTTTCACGGGCAGTTTCATAGTAACCTTACTCTATGAAACCAGTGACTCAAATTGCGACCAACCAGTTGGAACCAAACCCTCTTCAACCCCGGGGGGTAATCAGTCCCGATTCAATTTCTGAGCTTATCGACTCGATTAAGGAACACGGCATTCTGGAACCTCTAATTATCGCCAAAACACCGGCCGGATTTCAGATAATTGCCGGGGAAAGGCGATGGCGCGCCGCCAGATATTTAAAACTCGAATACGTTCCGGCTATTATCAAAGAAACTAGCCCCCAACAAATGTTGGAAATGGCTATCGTTGAAAATGTCCAACGCAAAGATCTCAATCCTATCGAACGGGCCAAGGCCTTTCATCGTCTCAAAGAAGAATTTAACCTGGACAACCACCAGATTGCCAAAAGAGTCAGCAAAAGTATCCCCTATGTCATAAACGTTTTAAAACTCCTTACCCTCCCGGACGCCCTCAAAGACGGTCTGCTGTCCGGATTGATAAGCGAAGGTCACGCAAGAGCATTATCAGGTATCGGCGACACTAGACTTATGATTGAGGGTTATAAAATTGTTCTCAAAGAAAAAGCCTCTGTTCGTCGGGCCGAAGATATTGCCAGAAGGATGAGAAAAAAAATCGAAGAAGGCACCATCCCCATTAACAAAGAAAACCTGCCTCAGTTTTTAAAGTCTAAACTCGATAATATCAGCACCGACCTGGAAACAAGTTTCCGCGACAAACTGGCAAAGGTAAAAATCACTCAAACCAATATCCTAACCAAAGTTACTTTCCAATTCCGTGGACCAATTGATCAGCGATACCAAAATCTCCGGACTCTCTACAAACAAATCTGCGCAAAAGATATCCAGGAAGAAAACAAACCCGAAAATTAAAACCTGACCGCCGGAACAAAACCAAGTTTATCCAGTGGTTTGTAGATAAAAAATGCTTTCCCGATTATCAGCTCTTTTTTAATCGGGCCAAACTCCCTGCCGTCTCTGGAATGCGACCTGTTATCACCAAAACACAAATAATGCCCGGCCGGGACAGTCACTTCAACTCCCTCCACGCTATATGATCCGGCCGATGTCACATAATCATCAGGCAAAAAATCCTGCTTTAAAAAACTACCATTAAGATATACCTGCCCACCGGAGACCTTTATCCTGTCGCCGGGAATCCCGATAATTCTTTTAATATACTCACACTCATCCTCAGCACACGGCTCCGATGGGGGAGCCTTAAAGACCACCACATCACCCCTTTTTGGATCAGAAAATTGGTATGTCACCTTGTCCGTCAGCAAATATTCCCTGTCCAAAAAGTTGGGCACCATCGAATTTCCCTTAACTTCATTCGGCTGGGCCACAAAAAGATACAGTAACACAAAAACGGATAAGGCCAATACAATCGATTGGACAAACTCTAAAATAAAATTACCAACTGAAAAACCATTTTGCAATCTAAAATTAATCCTCATGAGCTTAAGTTTATCCTCAAACATTGATATAATCAAGGCATCGGTTGTTTAGCTCAGTTGGTTAGAGCGCATCGTTCACATCGATGAGGTCAGAGGTCCGAGTCCTCTAACAACCACCCAAATCCGACTGTAGACATCTCTGCCCCACTACTCCCACAAAACTATTCCTTTCACCGGTCAATCCCCCCCCAATTAACCGAATTATGCTAAATTTAATCAATGAAAATTCATTTGAAGATACTGTTTTCCCTGTTTTTATTTCTGGCTTTTTTAATCATCTTAGAGCCATATCTTCCGAAATTTCTTTCAAAACAAAACCTAATCAATCCGGGCACTATCAAAGACGACTATGATAAAAATGCAAAAATTGCCATATTTAACAATCAAATTCTCTCCCCACCCCACGACTCCCCACCAACAAAGCTAGCAAACATTTTGGGTGATACAAACGAGTACAAAAGAATCGAAGTCGATTTAACCGCTCAAAGGGTTTATGCCTACGAAGGTAACCGCCAGGTCTATAATTTCCTGATCTCATCAGGCTCGTGGGACAGAACTCCAACCGGTACCTTTCGGATATGGACAAAAATTAGATCACAAAAAATGTCCGGCGGCTCAAAGGCGCTAGGAACTTATTATTATCTTCCGAATGTCCCATATATCATGTTTTTTTATAACGAAAAAACATCAAAGGCTATGGGCTACAGTTTTCACGGAACTTACTGGCACAACAATTTTGGCGTACCCATGTCCCACGGTTGTATCAACATGAAAACACCCGAGGCCGCTCAATTATTCTCCTGGGCAGAAGTAGGGACACCAGTTACTATATCCGGAAAATATCAAACAGTCCTCCCCAAAGCACACGAAAAAAGCTAGTTTATTTTATCTCTTTTGCCAACCGCGATATCAAAACCGAATCGAAAACTGAAACATAATTCGATTTTTTGAGATCAACCCCCATCTTTCCATAGACCTCTATCATTTTTTCATAATTTTGCGCCCCCAACAGGCTTAGACTGGCTCTTTTATTTAACAAACTATCAACTAATTTAACCTCAAAGCCACTACCCTTGTATAAAAAGGATGCCATCAGCCTATTATTTATTTTTTGGCCATAAATTGCCATATAGGAACGAAGATAACCGATTACTCGCCCCGACACCCTGTCCTCGTTCGTCTGTCGTCTGAAATCAGTTAACCTCTCGTAAAATAAATTCCAATTTTTTTTCTTGAATGCACCGTAAGCTGACAATAAACTCTTATTTTGCGGATATTTTAACTTCAATAATGTCAGATCCCGATCCATCAATTCAAAAATGGTTACGCCATTTTCGGTACTTGAAGCAACCTCCATCTTCTCCATATCAACTTTTAATTTTATTTCCTGCCCTCCTTCAATCTCACCTTCAATATATTCCCAACTTTCCGCCCCAGAGGTATCACCCCACACTAAATGATATTCACCGCCATCGGCAATCCCCGTTAAATTAATCTTACAAAACCTGTAACTATCTCCCACCACGATAAATCCCATCTCATCCATATTAAGAGTATCTCCATCACAGTCAAGCGACATGGTAGCCGGAGAACCAATAAAGAAAATTTTTGCGTTGTCATGATAAAAATCTGAAACTATCCCTATCGGGACCCCCAGTTCTAGTTCAGTTAATATCCTATCAATCAACACAGACGGAAGAACCCCATGATCAGACACCACTTCATCATGTATATCTCCGGGGAACACCGCACTCCGAAGAAGTACGGTTCCATCACCATTCCCGTATTTCCATCCTACCGGATGACCATCGGGCCAAATTCCAAACGACCGATCAATGATATTTCTACAAGTCAAGTTTATCCACTCTTCGGTTGATTTGCCAACCCCGGTCATTGCCTTAAATGGTAAAAATATCGAGCTTGACCCGGCATTTTTCTGAGATAAATATTGATTCACCGTGCCCAACTCAGAGCAGGGAACAGATACATTATTCTTCTTGATAAAATCAAAAGTAGGCAAAATATCTTTCAAAACCGGAGCGTAACCTCTGATAGTTTCCAACTTAGTTTGATAGTTTTTTTTCTGAAGTTGGACCAATACGTTTAAAGCAATATTATCCGGGCTAAAACCCTCTCCAATCTTTGCCCCGCTCCAAACATCATATGCCTTAACCGCGCCAAAGTGAGGACTGCCTAAACTTATAACTCTCCCCAACGACAAACTATCGCGATGATCCTGAGTCCATATCCGCGCGACTAACCCACCCAGACTATGACCTATCAAGTCCACCTTTTCTCCATCAGATATTTTTCCCGCAATAAAATTATTTAATTCCTCAACAATTTCGGAAACCGGCCGTCTCCAATCATAATTCCACACGAATAAATCCTCGTTTTCAACAAAACCTTTATTCTTTAGCGCCAAAATTAAATTATCGTAGTTCCTTACAAAGGGGGTCATTCCCCATTCGCTATTTCCAACCGTTTTGTTGTATACCATCGCCTCTGAATTCCAACTCGCCCCTAATCCCGGGATAATTATAATTTTGTGTCGTGTGGTCGGTGTCGGAGTTGGTATTTCTGTCGGAGTTGCTGTGGGGGTTGGAGTACTGGTAGGTATTAACGTTGGAGTTAGTGTGGGCGTAGGAACTAGGGTAGAAGTCGGCGTAGGTGTTAAAGTTGAAGTAGGTGTGGGTGTCGATGTCTCCGTCGGAATAACAGTTGGAGTTTGTATATATATTTTTACACTGTCAATTTCAATTTGAGACCAACTTGTGTAATTCCCAAGTCGATTTCCAAACCAAATATTACTTGGAATACACTGTCCGCCATTTGAGCGATAAATAAATACATCGTTTATGGATACATCATAACTTGAACCCACTCCCAATATTTTTAAAGTATTCCAATCATTTTTTGACAGACTAATCCTAGGGATAAGCACCCTACCGGCAAGATCATTTACCGCTTGAAAATTAACACAACCGTTCGTTCGGTCATAGAAATCATTATAGTAAAACGCATCACCATTTATTGAAGAGTCACTCCATATTCCAAATTGAGAGTAGTTTCTACCGTCTAGTCCAGTATAACCAATTCCGATACCCACCCCAGAAGCACGTGAATCGGGAAACCTAAAAATAACCTCCATTCCGTAATCGAATGATGCCGGAAAAACGACTGCTGAATTTCCAATGACGTAAGGGAAAGAGGTTGATGTACTATACAAACCAAGTTTACCATCAACCTTAATCCAGCCATTGTTTTCTTGAAATGTCCAATTTTCTTCATTTTTTACATCAAAACTATCATAAAATACGTCATTAGCAAAACAACGGGTGGAAAAAGTCGATGATAATATTAATAAAAAAAAGCCAACACTTAGTATTTTATTTAACATAAAAAAATATTAACTGACCAAACTATAAATAACAATATGAAAATCGCTGTATTTCACAATTTATACACAGGAGGTGCATTAAATTACATGAACAACCTCGTCAAATGTCTGTCTATACAAAATTCAGTCGATATATACTCTTTTCAAAAAACAACCCCAATTAATATAAAAAACGTAAAATACTACACATATGACTTAAACAAAACCAACAACCTTTTTCAGCACCTATTCCAAGTTCTGGTTGAGTTGAGGATCAAAAACAAAATAATTGCAGAAAAGATAAATTCATCATCAAATTATGACCTAGTATTAATATTCCCCTGCCTCATAACTCAATCTCCATTTCTACTAAGATACATCGATCAAAAAAAAATAAAAACCATCTACTTTTTTATGGAATCAAAAAGAGAATTCTATGAAAAAACTACATATGACCACTGGTCTCTGAAGAGAATCATAGCCAGAATCATAAGGTGTCCAATCAAGCTCATAGATCTATCTAACTGTAAAAAATCAAATATTATCGTATCTCTTTCTTGTTATTCATCGAATCTGTTGAAAAAAGTATATAAAAAAAAGTCATTCGTAATACATCCCGGTTTAATTAATATAAAACCAAAAACAAAATTTAAAAATAATAACCAACAATTTATCTCCGTTGGACTATTATCGGCAATAAAGGGTCATGATTTCTCGATACAACAAACTACAAAAAATAACTGCAATCTGCTGATTATTGGAAGAGAGAACAAAAATGAAATCATACCAACAAATTCGAGTAACACAAAAATTATACATACAGAAAACAATAAACTAGTTTATAAATTAACCAAAAAAGCAACGTTTTTTCTCGCCAATCAAATTAACGAACCATTCGGAATTTCAACACTAGAGGCAAGTAGTTTAAATACTTTTGTGCTTGGCAAAAACGAAGGAGGTACACCAGAGATTGTAAGACACGGACTAAACGGCTTTTTATATCCTAGTAACCTCCCGCTTGCAATAAAAATAACAAACAAATTTAAAAATATTAAACAACTTAGATATCAAAAAACATGTAAAATAAGTTGGAGTAAAACTACACACAACCTTCTTACCCTTTATCACCACCTAAAAAATGAGCCGACTGAATAAAAAAACACAAAATATTTCCCTTCTTCTTTTAACGAAAAACGAATCAGAAAATATAAAAATTAATTTTGACTGGCTTTCAGAATGTCCCACTATCAACGAGATAATCGTTGTTGACGATAACTCAACAGACGACACAAAGAAAATAATAAAATCACTCGAAACGAAAACTTTAACCGTCAAAATATTCAATAGGGGACTGGCAAACAATTTTTCGGCCCAAAGGAACTACGGCATTGAAAAAAGTAAAAATAACTGGATCCTATGGCTTGATGCTGACGAAAGACCAGACAACAAAATGATTAGCTTTCTTTCCTCCTTTGATTTTTCCGGCTCCAATTATTCTTTTGGACGAAACGACTTCTTTCTGGGCCACCAACTCAAACACGGAGAAACCGCTAATTTATCTTTTGTCAGACTGTTCGACAAAAAACATGGAACCTTTGTAAACCGAGTTCACGAAGTATGGAAATCCGACTTACCAGTGAAACACACCAACTTTCACATTCTTCACCATCCTCACAAAACTTTTTACTCTTTCATCTCAAAAATAAATTTTTATACCACTATTCGCTCGCAAGAACTTTTCGATACTAAAGTAACCAGCAACATTTTTGAAATAATTTTCTATCCACTTGGTAAGTTTATCCAAAACTATATTCTACGCTTAGGACTACTTGACGGAACCCCCGGAATCATTATGGCACTATCCATGAGCCTTCACTCATTCCTAGTCCGGGCAAAACTATGGCACTTGTATCAAACCTCTTATTAATCGCCATCTGTATTACATTTTATTACGGCCAGCTTCTAAGAATCGACTTTCATGGTATCTCTATCCCCGTTATTGATGTCCTAATTGTTTTCCTCGCTTCTGCCAATTTGGTCTACCTCTATCGCCAAAAAAAACTAACAATAGCAAACCGTCCTCTCTTTGTTTTTCTGGTAATCGCCGTAATTACCTTTATCCCTGCCTATTTTAAGTTTCAAAGTTTGTCTCTGAAACCGATTATGTATCTCATTAGGTTAATTTCAATTTTTTCATTGTCTATTTTTTCTCATAGTCCCAAAATTACCACACCTCTCGCCAAAAAATTTTTCCTTATCTGCCTTTTCGCAAATATAATTTTTGGGATTATTCAGTATATTTTTTGGCCGGATTTAACCTTTTTCAAATCTCTTAATTGGGACCCCCATCTTAACCGACTAGTTAGTACATTTTTTGATCCAACTTTTACCGGAATAATTTATCTTATTTTTCTAATCACCAT
The DNA here is from genome assembly GCA_041659325.1 of Candidatus Shapirobacteria bacterium. NCBI lineage: Bacteria > Candidatus Shapironibacteriota > Candidatus Shapirobacteria bacterium. The sequence goes on from JBAZYN010000001.1 coordinate 396,709, forward strand.
ATTTTTAAAAGAACTCTTTCCATTCAAACTCCCGGTATTGGCAATTACCTACCTTGCTATCGCTCTTACCTACAGCCGTTCAACCTTTCTCGCCTTTTTTATTTCCTTTTTTTATATATCTATTAAAAAAAGGAACCCAAAGATAATTATTTTCGCCACCGCTCTTCTGATTACCACCATCGTTTGTCTCCCGCATCCACCCGGAGAAGGAACTAATCTCGAAAGAACATCCTCTATTAAAGCCAAAATTGAAAATTACCACGAGGGGATAACTACTTATCTTCGATCTCCCATCATTGGCCATGGCTACAACTTTCTGTCTCTGGTAAGACGTCCGATTCCGCAAGAATCATCTCATTCGTCTTCGGGTTTCGATTCGAGTCTGTTAACTGTTTTGACTACCACCGGCCCGATTGGGCTAATTTTTTTTGTTCTCGGACTTAAAAAACTATTCGCAAATGGGAGTCTAACTACAAAAACCGCCCTGATTTCAATACTCATACACTCCTTGTTTGCAAACTCTCTTCTCTATCCTTGGGTAATAATCTGTCTGTATCTTATCGCCTAAATATCATAAGTAATATTTATCTTCTTTTTCGTTTCATTTCCGGCCAAATCCCTCGCCACTATCTCAATCTCATTTTTTCCGGCAGCAAGTTGAAACTTTAGCTTAAATTTTCCCTCATCATCAACCATAGCTACTCTATTATTGACCAACACACTTGCATCTTTTTCTGCCTTTCCTACAATATCAAAATCAGAATAGTCGACCGTCAGTACATCCTCGCTAGGATTCATCATAACGATCTCTGCCGGTTGATTATCATAAACCACCGTCACCATTTTTGACATTTCACTGCTACCACCCTTCTCAGACATTGCCACAGCGCTAAAGCTATTCTCTCCATTTTCGAGGGCCACATCATCAAAAACAAAATCACCCTTATCTGTCATATCAACCTTACCGATGGAAACATCATTTTTTAATAGCTCCACAACGGTTCCAATCTCACCCAATCCCGAAATGGCAATGGTTGAACTGTTGGTCGCCTCATAAGGCATGATAATCCTCGGAGCCAACGGGGGAATAACTTTTTCTGTATCAACACCGGCATCCTTGTTTTTAAGGTCACCCAAAAATACGGAAAATTTGACCAAAAGAGGTAAACCAAAAGTGATCGTTAAAACAAACAACACTACTGTTATAAATCCCAATAGTACAGTTTTTTTAGTAATCTGCTCTTCTTCTTTTCTCTCTAGTCTTGATCTTACAAACTCAGCCATAACAAGAATAGTTTAACATTTTATATTTTTAATTGAGCCGAAGGGGAGAGTCGAACTCCCGACCCCGGCTTTACGAAAGCCTTGCTCTACCAACTGAGCTACTCCGGCACTCAGAGCGGCTAGAGGGAATCGGACCCTCGACTAATCCTTGGGAAGGACTCGTTTTACCACTAAACCATAGCCGCAACGTCAATATTTTATCACGGCAAAGCTAATTTAGTTCCCACCTCGATAAAATTAGGATCAGAAATCAAGTTTCTATTCTGATTCCAGATATCCGACCATTTCATACCATCGCTATACAAATCAACCGAAATTCTCCACAAACTATCTCCCTTCTTAACGATATACTCTCCCGATGGCCCGGGGGCCGCATCAACCGACAACAAACCCAACTCCTGTCCCACTGATAATAAATTAGCATCCGCAAGATTATTTCTCTTTGCTATTTCCACCCACTTATGGCCATTCCCATATATTTTTACAGCAATATCCCATAAATTGTCACCATTTTCAACCTTATAATATCTCCCGCCTTCCTCGTTTTTCACTTTAGTTTCAGTGGGGACAAGAGTTACATTATCTGCGACTGATATTTGATTGCTCACTCCAGGTACAGAGACATTCCCTTTTCTTCTCTGGATGAAATTAAATAATAAACCAATTACCACCCCGACAATTACCAGACCCAAAACCATACTCATCAAATCTTCTTTTGAACTATCAGTCAATAATTTATCTTTTCTCTTCATATGTATACCCCAAAAATTATTAACACACTTTACACAATTTCAGTCCTATAGTCAATAAAATATTAACAAAATAGGTGACTCATTTTGCCTGTATAATCATAGTTAACCAAACAATATGACAGTTTCCATCATTATCCCAACATACAATCGGTCTATAACACTAAGAAAATGTCTTGACTCAATTAAGGCCCAAAGTTACGATCAAGACAAGATAGAAATTATCGTTGTCGACGACGGATCTACTGACAACACCAGTAAAGTCGTCAAAAATAACATCGGTTCCTTAAATATCGCATACTACTACCAATCAAACAGAGGGCCGTCTGCGGCCAGAAACCTCGCAATCCGAAAAAGTAAAAATAAAATAATTCTGATAATCAACGATGACACGATATTATCAAAAGAAATGGTAGAGGAGCATGTCAGATTTCACAACAAATTTAAAAGCGAAAATTGTGCCATTTTAGGATATGTTGAATGGGATAATTCCATCAACCTTACCCCGTATATGAAGTGGCTCCAGGAAAAAGGACCACTTTTTGCTTACTATGAAATAAAGGGAATAAAGGCCAACTGGGGATTTGCCTTCACCTGCAACATTTCTTACAAAAGAAAATTCCTGCTGAAGAATGGCTTATTTGATGAAGATTTTCCGTATGCTGCCTGGGAAGATATTGAATTAGCCTATCGTCTCAGTCAAAAAGGAATGATTCTCTATTACAACAAAAAAGCCATCGGTTATCACCACCACTTCACCACTTTACAAAGCAGCCTTAGAAAAATGATTACCCAGGGGAAAAGCGCTATTATTATGTCTCAAAAAATTAAACAACAAGCCGATCTCCCACCAATCAGTAGAAAAATTATGGGAAAAAATCTGCAAAGACTTGATTCAATTTTCCTCAATAAACCCATTGCCTGGATTTTAGAAAAAATTGCCTTTTTTCTGGAAAACAAATTTATAATTAGCCCTTTATTTACAATCCTGCTACTCCACTATCGGCTAATCGGCAGAAAAGAAATGCTAAAAATCTATGCTCAAAAAGATAATTAATATCGTAAGAGGATCCTTTAGGCCTAAAAAGATTAACCAGATAATTTTTTTTATAACCGGAAATTGCAATCTAAAATGTCAACATTGTTTTTATTGGAAGAATTTAAATGATCAAGAAGATATATCAATTGACAAAATTAAAAAGTTAAGCCTATCCCTGCCAAAGTTTAATTTCCTTCTTCTGTCAGGAGGAGAACCGTTTCTAAGAAAAGAAATCGAAGAAATTATCGACATTTTTTCCAAAAACAATTTCATCAAGGCAGTGGCGATACCAAGCAATGGTTTTGCTGTTGACTTAACCATCAAAAAAATTAAACTCCTGACAACAAAATTTCCAAACATCAATTTCTATATAAATTTTTCTTTGGACGGCCTTAAAAAAACACACGAAGAAATCAGGTCTGTTAAAAACAGCTACAGAAACGTCATTACCTCTATAAAAAGGGCGGGGGTGGTCTCCCAAAAAACACCAAATCTTTTTATTGGTATAAACTCCGTTATCAGCGCCAAAAACATTGATCAAATTGATCCGCTCATAAAAAAACTCAAAATAATAGGAAGAAAATGGAATTATAAACACTATTTCGAAATTATTAGGGGCAATCCTAGAATGCCGCTAATAAAAAACCTCAATAGTGCCAAAGCAGAAAAGTTATTTTTCGGTACTATTATCGACTACCAAAAATATCTTTGGTCAAAGAACAACAATAGTTGGCTCAATGCCTCGATTAATCGTCTTATCACCGAAATAAATTTTTATTTTCAATACAAACTTCAGTTAGACAACGTTTTTCGCCGCAAACCATGGCCCATGCCATGTATGGCCGGTAAAACCATCATCACCGTTAACCATAGAGGGGAAATTGGTTCTTGTGAATTAAGAAAACCACTTGTTAACCTAAAAAATATTGAATATAACCTTGGTAAGTTCCTGAAAAGTAAAAAAATGAATCAAGAAATAATCTCGATTAAAAACGATAGATGCTTTTGCAGTCATATCTGTTTTATTAGTGAAAGCCTCTATAACAATCCAAAAACATTAGTATTCACTCAGCTTTACACTTGGTTAAAATATAGAATGTTTAACCCTTGAAAAAACAAAAACAACAAGGGACAATACACACATGAATCACATCCAAAGAGAAAGGACCTTAGCCATTGTTAAGCCTGACGGCTTACAAAGATCGCTTGTCGGGGAAATAATGTCACGGATCGAAAGAACTGGGCTGAAACTGGTAGCTGTTAAATTTGCCTTCGCTACCGAAGACCAGTGTTGGGAACATTACAACAAAAACGAAGAATGGTTCGCCTCCAAAGGGCAAATGACCGTTGACAACAGAACCAAAAACAATCTGCCTATTGAAAAATCTGCATCTGAATACGGAAAAGACATTATAAGAGCTAGTGTAAAGTTTATGACCTCTGGTCCTCTCTTGATGATGGTTTGGGAAGGAAATCAAGCAGTAGGCATTGTCAAAAAGTTAGTTGGCGGAACCGAACCCCTAACCTCAGATGTCGGCACCATAAGAGGGGATCTTACCCTTGACTCATATGAATTATCAAATCTAGACGGCAGATCCGTAAGAAATTTAATCCACTGTACTGACAAAGTTGAAGAGTCAAAAAGAGAAATCGATATTTGGTTCACCCCAACCGAAATCCTCAGCTACAGACTAATTGCCGATGAAATTCTCTACGACATCAACTTCGATGGCAAAAACGAGTAACATCCTCAATTCAGTTAACCCAAATCACAACCTCGACTCCATCATATACTCTCATGGTGGATTTTAAAGAAAAAACAAAAAATCCGTCACATAGACGGATTTTATTTGCGGATCCAATGGGATTCGAACCCACGATCTTCCGCGTGACAGGCGGATGTGCTAGACCGCTGCACCATGGATCCACGCATTTCTGCCCTGATAATATATCAAAAAAAACACTCACAAACAACGGACAATTTACAAATGTTCTATAATCTTCCATGAACAAAAAATTCTACCCGCTTACAAACTCCGAAATCGCAAAACACTTGACCGACATTGCCATCGCCTACGAGATAAAAAATAAAAATCGCTTTCGAATAACTTCCTACCAGAATGCAGCTGACACCATTTTAACTTATCCCAAATCTATTTTTGAAATCTGGAAAAAAGACAAAACGGATCTCGATAATATTCCCGGAATCGGATCAAACATAATGGAAAAACTTGACTTTCTATTCACCAACGGGAAACCACACCCAGCACTTAAGAAAGTATTTAAGGGCATCCACCCCTCAGTATTTCTGTTTGAACGCATAGACGGCATCGGCCCCAAAATCGCCTATAAACTAACCCAACATCTTAAATTTCCCAAAGACCCTGCTAAATCTATAGACAGACTTATCTTTTACGCACAAAAGGGCAAAATAAAAGGCATCCCTTCTTTTGGGGAAAAGTCAGAAAAATTAATACTCGAAAACACTCTGAACTATGCCGGCCGAAAAAACAGAATGGCCTTATCAACCGCACAAGATATAGCCCAAAAGATAATCATTTATCTAAAATCAAAATTTCCGTCAACAGAGTTTGTCGCCCTTGGAAGTCTTCGCCGATTATCAGATACAGTCGGAGATATAGACATCGCCGGTAAAGGCAAAAACACAAAGGAAATTATTAATCATTTTATTAACTATCCGGAAAGCATCCAAACAATAGTTCAAGGGCCTAAAAAAGCATCTATCAGAGTAGAAAACGATGTTCGTATCGACATTATGATCGAACCACAAGAAATTTTTGGATCACTTCTCCAACATTTTACTGGCTCCAGGCAGCACAATATTAATCTTCGAAAATATGCGCTTTCCCTTGGCTATAGCCTATCCGAATACGGGATAAAAGATACAAAAACAAAAAAAATACACGCTTTCGAGAATGAAGTTGATTTCTACGAATTTCTTAAACTCTGTTTCATAAAACCGCAAGACAGACTGGGCAAAAACGAGATTGAAATTGCTCAAAAGTGCTATAATAAGACTAGATTATCAAATTAACTTTACAAAACCATGCCACTTCTAATAATACTCGCCGTTGTTACCTTCATAGTTGTTTTCTTAATTTCATTCTTCAACCATCTACGCGCAATCCAAATTCAAATTCAGGCATCAATTCAGGAAATCGGAAATCAACTAAAACGCCAATCTGACCTTATCCCCAACCTAGTGGAATCAGTCAAAGGCTATATGAAGCATGAAAAGGATATCTTTACCAGCCTAACGGACGCCAGACGTCTTATAAACCGGGCTTTGGAAACTAAAAACCCGGAACAAATCAACAAAGCCCAAGAATCAATTGGAAAAATCATTAAAGACATTTCCATCATTGTCGAAAGTAATCCGGAAATTAAAGCGTCGCAGGTAGTCGAAAATCTCATGAACGAGCTTCGCGATACCGCCGACAAAGTAACCTATGCCAGAAGACTACTCATCGACCTCACTGCCGATTTCAATACTACCATCTCTACAATTCCGGGAGTCTGGATAGCTCCTATAATGGGTTTTAAAACAGAAAAAGGATTAAGCGTCCCCACCGCCGGAAAATTTCTTGAAGTTTCCGAAGAAGAAACACAAAAACCATCGGTAAAAATCTAATTTTATGCTTAATGTCTACGAACAGGTCAGAAATAACAAATCCAGATCCTCCACCATCATCGCCCTCTTTATAATTTTCATCATTTCCGTTGCAACGATAATTACATACGCCTTTGATTTAGACCCATCATTTGTAATTTTTGCCGTCATTTTTTCATGTTTTTCTTCAGTAATCAGCTATTTTTATGGCGATAAAATAGTCCTCAACCTAAACAATGCCCACCCGGCCAAACGGGAAAAATATTTTGATTTTTATACTATAACAGAAAACCTTGCCATGGGAATGGGTATTCCAAAGCCACAAATTTATGTCATCGAAGACGAATCCCCAAACGCCTTTGCCACCGGAAAAGACCCCAAAAGTGCCGTAATTTGTGCCACTACCGGCCTTCTTAACAAACTCAACCGAACTGAACTTGAAGGTGTAATAGCCCACGAACTATCGCACATTCAAAACTACGATATCAGGGTAATGATGATTGTTAGTGTCCTAATCGGTACGATTTCCATCCTGGTAAATTTGGTTTCCAGAAATCGTCTCGGCAGAAACAGCGACCGTAAAAGCAACGGGCTCTTAATTCTATTAGGATTCATTCTCTTATTATTTGCCCCTTTAATCGGTCAAATTATCCAACTTGCCATCTCGAGAAGTAGGGAATTCCTGGCTGATTCTTCGGCTGTTAAATTAACCCGTCAACCACAGGGATTAATTAATGCTCTCAAAAAAATATCCTCCGACCCCTCGGTTCTCGCCTCAGCCTCAACCGCCACCGCTAGCCTTTATATCATAAACCCCTTTAAAAACAATAAAATCGCCAATCTTTTTTCTACCCATCCCCCTATTGAAAAAAGGATTACCGCCCTTGAGCAAATGCTCTAAGTCGCAAAATTCCCGCATATGGTGATTTTGATACACTTCCTCCAACTTTTAACTTTTGACTTTTAACTTTAGACTTACATATGTCTTTCGTCCATCTTCACGTCCACACCGAGTATTCCCTGCTAGATGGCTTATCAAAAATTAAAAAGTTAACCAGTCTGGTAAAAGACATGGGAATGAATGCCCTGGCTATAACTGACCACGGCAATATGTATGGAGCAATTGAATTTTACAAATCTTGTCAAAAAACCGGTATAAAGCCAATTATAGGATGCGAAATGTATCTCGCTCCCACTAGTAGATTGGACAAAAATAATGCCAGTCGAAAATCATCGCACCTCATCCTTTTGGCCAAAAATCTTCAAGGATACAAAAACCTAATGAAAATGGTCACCATTAGTTTTATGGAGGGCTTTTATTACAAACCAAGAATCGATTGGGAAATCTTGGAAAAATATCACGAAGGAATAATATGTAGCAGTTCCTGCCTTGAAGGAGAAATATCCCAGCTTATCATCGACAACCGATACGATCAGGCTATGGATAAGGCCAAAAATTTCCATCAACTTTTTGGGCAAGATTATTATCTTGAAATCCAAAAGCACGTGGGACTAAAAAATCAGGATGTGGCCAATGAAAAGATCGTAAAAATCAGCCGTGAGTTAGGAATTCCACTAGTCGCAACCAACGATGCCCATTATCTCAAAAAAGATGATGCCTTCGCTCAGGACGTGCTGGTCATGATTAACACTCAAACCACCATTGACAATCAAAAAAGGCTTTCTATGTTTGATGTTCCGGATTTTTATATTAAAAGCCCGGAAGAAATGGCCGACCAATTTTCCCAATACCCCGACGCCATTGAAAATACACAAGTAATAGCCGATAAATGTAATCTTGAAATCGAAATAGGGAAGTGGTATTTCCCTAAATTCCCCCTACCTGAAGGAAAAACATCAGAGGAATATCTTAAAGAAAAAACCTTTCAAATGGCGAAAAACCATTACGGAGAATTAAGCCAGGAAATAATCGATCGCCTCGATTTTGAGCTCAATGTAATTTGTTCCAAAGGTTACGCCCCCTATTTTTTAATCGAGGAAGATTTTATCCGGTGGGCAAATGAAAATGACACATCCTCAAATACCAGAGGATCCGCTGCCGGCTCGTTAGTATCATTTGTCCTGGGAATCACTTCTGTCGATCCCTTAATCTATCAATTGCCCTTTGAAAGATTCTTGAATATGGACAGACCAACTCCACCCGATATCGATCTAGACATCGCCGACGACAAAAGACAGGGAATGCTATACCACATAGTCGAACAATATGGCGTAAACTCCGTTGCTCAAGTATGTACCTTCGGACGAATGATGGCCAAAGGTGCTGTTAGAGACACGGCCAGAGTACTTGGTTATGAATATGCGACGGGAGATAAAATTAGTAAATTGATACCTTTAGGCTCTCAGGGATTCCCGATGTCAATCGACAAAGCTTTAAATACCGCCCCCGATTTAAAAGCCATTTACAACACCGATCCAGATGCTAAAAAAATTCTTGATACCGCTAAACAAATCGAAGGCTGCGCCCGACATATAAGCGTCCATGCTTGTGCCATCGTTATTTCCCCGGACGAAATTACAAATTATTGTCCAACCCAAGTTGAAACTGGTGGTGACAAAACAATTACCCAATATGAAATGCATGCAGTCGAAGATGTGGGGTTATTAAAATTTGACATTTTAGGAATCAGGAATCTTTCAATTTTAGGCTCAGCCGTTGTCAATGTAAGAAAAACAAAAAACATTAATATAGATCTCAGGAAAATACCTCTTGATGACAAAAAAACTTTTGAAATGCTTTCGATGGGAGGCACTATGGGAACCTTTCAGCTTGGAGGCGAGGGTATGACTAAATGGTTAAAAGAACTTAAACCGGAGAGAGTCGAAGATTTAATGGCGATGGTTGCTCTCTATCGTCCTGGCCCCATGGCCATTATTCCGGAATATATCGCCAGAAAAAATGATCCCTCGAAAATCTCATACTTCGATCCCAAAATGGAAAAATACCTTAAAAAATCCTACGGCTTATTGGTTTACCAAGACGATTGTTTATACACCGCCATTGAGTTAGCCGGCTACAACTGGGTAGAAGTTGACAAGTTTCGAAAAGCCATCGGCAAAAAAATACCCGAAGAAATGGCTGCGCAAAAAGAGAAATTTATTCAGGGATGTATCAAAAACGGTTATACCCAAGAAAAAGCCGAAGAGATTTTTAGTTACATCGAACCATTCACTAGTTATGGATTCAATAAGGCCCACGCCGCCTCCTACGGTATGCTAGCTTATCGAACCGCATACATGAAGGCCAATTACCCGGTTGAATTTATGTGTGCTCTGCTTACCGCCGAATCAGGTGATATCGAAAAAGTTAGCGCTGGGGTAGAAGAATGCCGTAACATGAGTATAATTGTCAACCCTCCAGACATAAACCGCTCAGAAAATGGTTTTACAAACGAACCAAACGAACTTTCGAAAGAAGGAATGGCGATAAGATTTGGCTTAAGCGGAATCAAAAATGTTGGCAAAGCTGCAATTGATGATATCTTGTCAGAAAGGAAACAGAATGGTGAGTTTTATACCTTCACCGATTTCTGCCTAAGGGTGGATAGCCAAAAAGTTAACAAAAAAGTTTTTGAAAGTCTTGTCAAAGTTGGCGCCATGGACCAATTTGGAGAAAGAAACTCAATTTTAGTCTCAATAGATAAAACCCGGTCTGATTGCGAAAAACAAAACAACAAAAACAATACAGGGCAATTCGGGCTTTTTGATGGTCCAAAAGATGAAAAAAAGAAAAATTCCGCTCCCCCGGACAGTTTCGCCCAGACAGAACCGATGAGTCAAAAAGACAAACTGGCTCTGGAAAAAGAACTATTGGGTATCTATATAACCGAAAACCCAATTTCCAAAATGCTTGACCAATTTCAGCAAAACGGTTTTCCCAAAATCGGCGATATTACCGCCAAGGGTCCTGATATCACTGTTAAATTTGTCGGTATCATTAGTAAATACAAAAAAATAACCACCAAGAAAAATGGTCTTCCCATGGCCTTCTTAGCGGTTGAAGACGAAACGGGAAAGATTGAGGTTGTTGTCTTCCCTAAAATATTCGAAAAGTGTAACCAAATCTTAATCGAAAATAAGGCCATATATATCGAAGGAAAAACTAATCTTAGGGAAGGCAATATTTCCATACTTGCCGATGTAATCGAAATCAGTCCTCCGCAAAACTCTCCCAAATACGATTTTATTATCCAAGTTCCTCCAAACACTACTCAAAACCAACTTATGAATCTTAACAACTTGCTAAAGAGGAACCAAAATGGGCATAGGGGATTAATAATACTTGCTAGCGGGAAAAACATTCCGCTACCATATGGTGTAAACTACAATTCTGACCTTCAAAAAGAAATCAACAATATCCTGAATATTGATAATTAACCATTTTTAGGCTAGAATACCAAGGTTTTCTCTGCTATAATTAAAAACAATAAGAAATCAAAAATATGTCTCTAAAAATAACCCACAAAGACAGTACCTTTTTAGTAGGGGACACCGTAAAAGTCAACTACAAAATTAAAGAAAAAGACAAGGAAAGAATACAAGCTTTCGACGGAATAATCATTGCGATAAAGGGAATTGGCGACAACAAAAATTTTTTAGTCAGAAAATCCGCGGCAGACGGAATATTCATAGAAAGAATTTTTCCAACAAATTCTCCCTGGATAGAGAGCATCAAAAAACTTAGGGGCCCAAAGACCACCATTAGAAGGTCAAAGTTATACTACCTCCGTAGTCCAAAAGCTAGAAAAATCTAGTTCCTTTTTTAAAAGGGTCCTTAGCTCAGTCGGTAGAGCAGTTGCCTTTTAAGCAATTGGTCGCGGGTTCGAGTCCCGCAGGGCCCACCAACATGTCGCTCTATGGTCTAATTTTAGGAATAAGTTTTCTTGTTGGTATAAACTTTTTCTCCAAACACAATACTTCCGTCCCCAAAGACAAACTCAACCTTTTTATTGTTGGAGCCATAGCCTCTGCTATTATCGGAGCCAGGCTTTATCATGTTGTTGACCAGTGGAGTTATTACTCCAACAACCTTTGGCAAATACTTGCCACATGGAACGGGGGATTAGGAATCTTTGGTGGCATAATTGGTACAATAATATTCATCCTTCTATTTTCATTCTTATCCAAAATCTCTTTTTTGTCGATTACAGATTCCATATCCCCAGTCATCCCCCTGTGTCAGTCCATTGGTAGGCTTGGAAACTTCGTAAACAATGAAATTCCTTCATGGTGGATAGAATCCTGTCTCAGCTTGGTTTTATTTTTCATTTTAAAAAAATCGAAAACTCCGACTGCTCACTATCTAATTGGTTATGGATTAATCCGTTTTCTCTTAGAATTTATCCGCACCGACACCTGGCAAATATCCTCTCTCAAAATAGGCCAGATGATCTCTGTCTTGTTTTTTCTTTCAGGCATCGCTATTATTTCAAAAAACACCAACTCCCGACACAAACAGTATTAATTCCCATGGCGGGTCCACCCATCTCTCCAACCATCTTTTTAATCATACTACCGTCAAAACATTCTGCTCCGAACATCCATTTGATAAGCATTGGAAGCCCCTGAACCAGAAAACTCAGGCAACCAATCTTATCAGGATTACTTCTTTGACTACAAACCAAACTCTGTAGGAAACTCTCTAAATATTGTCAATGCCACTGAAAAATCAATCGCATTAGACATCAAACATTTCAATATTTAATGCTAAAATCTAGCCATGGATCAATTAAACCCCAGACCGCGGGTTCTCACTGGCGACCGTCCAACAGGTCCGCTTCATTTGGGTCATTATGTCGGTACCCTTAAAAACCGCGTCGCGTTGCAAAATAAATACGATTGTTTTTTTATAATCGCCGATTTGCACACCCTAACAACAGCCTCCACCAAAGATAAAACTTCAACCATCAACGAAAGGGCCAAGGGGTTGGTTCTCGACTATTTATCGGTTGGAATCGATCCTCAAAAAAGCATTATCTATCAACAGTCCCGAATTCCCGAAGTAGCTTACCTATCACTAATTTTTTCAAATCTAATCACCGTTCCCCGCGCCCAACGAGTCCCCACCCTAAAAGATGTAATGCACGATCTCCGTATCGAGCAACCTTCTCTAGGGCTTTTAAATTACCCCGTGCTTCAAGCTGCAGACATTCTTATGTGCAAAGCCAATCTGGTGCCCGTTGGCAAAGATCAGGAGTCCCATATCGAAATCGCCCGCGAAGTTGCCCGTGACTTCAACCGTCTTTTTGGCGAAATATTCCCCGTTCCCAAAGCGTTAATAGGCAATATCGGCACCCTTGTCGGTACCGACGGCCAAGCCAAAATGAGCAAGAGTGTCGGCAATTGTATCTATCTTTCCGACGACGAAGACACGGTTATCAAAAAGGTCAAGGCCATGTATACCGATCCCACACGTATAAAACCCACCGATCCCGGTCATGTTGAAAGTAATCCAGTCTTTATCTATCACGATGCCTTTAACGATAACAAAGAAGAAGTTCAAGATCTTAAAGATAGATATACAAAAGGGCAAGTTGGCGATGTCGAGGTAAAAACAAAATTAGCCCTAGCTATAAACAAATTTCTAACCCCCATCCGTGCTAAACGCTCTGAGTTTGAAGGCAATGATAGTCTGATTATTCAAATTATCGATGAGGGGAGTAAAAAAGCCCATGTCGAGGCGCAAAAAACCCTCAATGAAGTCCTGTCTGCCATGGGCATGAAAGACTAGAAAGACAATCAGGCAGAGACATTTACAACATATTTATAAGATCGCAGATTTGAAGGCAAACACCTATTCGATTCATTAATCTCAAAACTTACGACAAACTAGTTGAAATCAGCCTTGTCTCGAACATAAATTTCTCCTGCTTTTGTATCTCTCCAAGTTTTCACTTGGAATTCTATCTGAAACTCCGGCCTCTTCAGCCTTTCGAAAAGTCCAATCGTCTAAAGTATCTTTTAACGCTCGCATGAAGGTATCATAGTCGAAAGGAGTGTCTTGTTTTTCTACAAAAGTATAGCGATAGTCACCTTCATCCCAAGTCTTTATATCAGCAATATCGTGCTGAAGCAAACATTCTAACTTATCTAAGGCATAAGCAAACTTCGCTTCAAGTGTTTGTTTTGCCTCAAACTCTTCCCAAAGAGCAATAATTTCTGAAGATGTTTCTGGACTAAGATTTTTAACTATTTCCCTTATCCCCTCAGATTCAGTTATTGGCTTAGCATCCTGTCTTTGGGAAATTTCGTGCGAAGGAATATCCCCCACAATTGCTTCTCCCAAATCGTGAATAATAAGCATTTTTAAGACCCTCAGCTTATCAACTTTCTTTTTGACCTTGTCCATCAAGGTCAAAGCTACCAACAGGGTCATCCAGATATGCTCAGCAACACTTTCTCTGCGATCTGAATTACTGGTCCAACTATGACGAAGTTCTGTTTTAAGTTTCTCGGCAAGTTTATAAAACTCGAAAAATTTCTTTATTTCTCCCTGCATTGATAAAATTCTAACACAAGAAAAGCGAAGTTAAGACTTTATTCACAATTCAGTAGAAATAGTGGCTGTATATTAAAACATCTTACAATTTTGTGACTCCAGGGGGAGTCGAACCCCCGATTACCTGGATGAAAGCCAGGTGTCCTAGGCCACTAGACGATGGAGCCAAAAACAAACAGTCTATTTTACCAAATAAATCAAAATTCCTCTACACAAGATGTTTGCCTTATACTTCAACCATGCAATATCTTTTCCATGGCGACGATTACGGCACCAGCCGAATGGAGTTTAATCAGCATCTCGATAATTGCCAAAAAACAGAAATTCTTCGCATTGACAATAAACAAATTGACCTTGACAAAATCAATAATTTCATCAATGGCGCGTCCCTCTTTGGTGATCAAAAAATCCTCGCCATCTCTAATTTTTTTTCCATCTCCAAGCCGATTCTCGATAAACTGATACCCATGATTAGCCAAAGTGCTATCGATATTGTTATCTGGCAAGACAAAGTTCTTACCCAAGTTCAACTAAAAACCTTTCCCAAAGCAACCGTCTTTTCTTCAAAGCTCAACAATACGCTTTTCCAATGCCTAAATACAATCAAACCCAACAATCTTAAGAATTTTCTGACCTCATACGAAAAAGTCGACAAAGCCAGTATGTATGATTTATTTCTATATTTACTAAAAAATAACCTCAGAAAGCAGCTTATAGGGCCATCAAGCTTTAACCCCCGCATTCTAAAAACAACCTATCTTCAGCTAATTGAGCTCGATTACCAAAACAAATCCGGTCAACTCACAATTCCAAAAGAAATCGCTCTGGTCAGAATCATAATAAACCTGATAAAGAATTAATAGCCATAATTCTGTTATCATTTTTATAGATGTCCAAAATTGTCAGTAAACCATGGGGGAGAGAAATAATTCTCTCCGAAAGCAATCTGCCTTATACCGCCAAAATTCTTCAAATTTCCGGCGGCAAAAGGCTTTCACTTCAGTATCACGATCAGAAAACAGAAACCCTTGTTCTAGTCTCCGGAAAAGCCATATTATTACGTGGTCCCACCCAAAACAAACTGGAAAAAACCGAAATGACCCCCGATCAGGGCTATACCATTCAAAATATGGAGGTCCATCGCATCGAAGCTATAAGCGACTGTCGAATTTTTGAAGCGTCCACCCCGGAAATCGGCATTACCTACAGACTCGAAGATGATACCAACAGAACCAATGAAACATTAAATCATTTATAAAAATATGGAAACCCCAAACATCCTCTGGTTTAAAGAAATTACCAAAGACAGCATCCCCCAGGCCGGTGGCAAAGGTGCAAACTTAGGCGAAATGTATGGTCTCGACATTCCGGTGCCCAACGGATTCGTTGTCACCTCCGATGCCTATTTCCGATTTATAAAAGAAAACAAGCTTGATATCCAAATAAAAAATGCCCTCTCGGGAATCGATGTCGACGACCCAAACCAACTCCTGTCCGCCTCGAAAAAAGCAAAATCAATCATAAAAAAAGGGAAGATAAGCCAGGCTCTTTCTATCGAAATCATGAAAGCCTACAAAAGACTTTCCGACTATGGCGGCCTAAAAAACAGCCCGGTGGCGGTCAGGTCATCCGCCACGGCCGAAGACTTGCCCGACGCTTCTTTTGCCGGTCAACAGGAAACATTTCTCCATGTTGGCGGGGAAACAAACGTACTAAATCGTGTTCAGGACTGTTGGGCCAGTCTCTTTACTCCCAGGGCAATTTTTTACCGCGAAAAAAAGAAATTTGACCACTTTCAAGTCGGCATTGCCGTCCCGGTGCAAAAGCAGATAAACTCAGAAATCTCGGGCATCGCCTTCACCATGAATCCGGTAACAAACGACAAAACCCAAATTATTGTCGAAACTATCTGGGGGCTTGGAGAATACATTGTTCAGGGAAAAGTCACCCCCGATCAGGTGGTAATAAACAAACACGATTGGAAAATACTATCCAAAAGTCACGTCAGCCAAGATACCCAACTCGTCGAATCTTCCGAAGAAACCAAAGAAACTCCCGTACCCAAAAGCAAGCAGGACAAAATCAAAATAACCGATGATATGGCCCTCAAAATTGCCAAAATTTGTCAAAAGCTCCACAACCACTACGGCAAACCGCAGGATATCGAATTCGCCATAGAAAAAAATAAAATTTACATAGTTCAGACAAGGCCAATAACTACCTTCGTCGCCACCCAAAAAGAAATTGACAAGCAGGAATCCATCAAACAAAAGCCCGATCTCGTTGGGGATTCGGCCAGTCCCGGTCTAGCCTCAGGGGTTGTTGTCATAATCAAAAGCCCCAAAGAAATAGACCGAGTTACCAAAGGCCACATTTTGGTTACCTCCATGACTTCTCCCGATTACGTTCCCGCCATGAAAAAAGTCAATGGAATAATAACCGACAAGGGTGGCCAAACCTCTCATGCCGCCATTGTTAGCCGGGAGCTCGGAGTTCCTTGTGTCGTTGGCACCAAAACCGCTACCAAAGATCTAAAAGAGGGTGATGTCGTTACCCTAAACGGTGCTACCGGCGAAGTCTGGAAGGGAAATTTAGTCACTGCGTCAAATGTTGTCATTACAACTCAACCGTCAGTAAACGGCAAGCCCCGAAAAACTGCCACCAAACTTTTTCTAAATCTGGGCGAGCCTGAATTAGCAAAAGTCATGTCCCAAAAAAACGTCGACGGTGTCGGTCTACTTCGGGCCGAATTTATGATTGCCAATATCGGCATTCATCCCAAAAAAATGATCGCCGAAAACAAACAAAAAGAATACATCGACCAATTGGCAAAAGGGCTACTAGAGTTCTGCAAAAACTTTTCCCCGAGACCTATTATCTATCGGGCCACCGATTTCAAAACCAACGAATACCGATTCCTAAAATGGGGAAAACTATACGAGCCTGAAGAGCCAAATCCGCTTTTGGGTTTCCGCGGTGCCGTCAGATATATCAACTCTAGTGACGTTTTTAATATGGAACTAGAGGCAATAAAATTAGTCAGAAACAAATACGGCTACAAAAACATTTGGCTCATGATTCCTTTTGTCCGTACTCCCCACGAGCTTGAAGAGGTAAAAAAAATCGTTACTGCCGCCGGGCTAATCAGATCTCCCTCATTTAAACTCTACATGATGGTCGAAATCCCTAGCAATGTCATCCTTCTGGACAAATTTATCGATGTCGGAATCGACGGAATATCAATCGGAAGCAATGATTTAACCATGCTCACCCTTGGCCTGGACCGGGACAATCAGGAAGTCGCCAAAAACTTCAACGAAATGGACCCGGCCGTAATCTGGTCCCTCAAAAGAGCCGTCACCAAAGCCAGAAAAAGAGGAATCAATGCTTCTATCTGCGGCCAAGCCCCCAGTAATTACCCGGAATTAGTCGAAAAATTAGTCAAATGGGGAATTACTAGTATCTCCGTTAGCCCCGATGTTGTAGAGTCCACCCGAGATATTATCGCTTGGGCCGAGAAACGAAAAATAGAAAAATAATTACCCAAAAACAACCACCATCTCACCCTTCAATAGGCCGATTTTCCCGGGATTGATTACTTCCTCAAAATTTTTGGTCATCTCACGGCAAATCCTCATCTGAATTTTGTCCCCATATACCTCTCGTATTTCAGCCACTAATTTTTCCACCCTAAAAGGAGACTCATATACAATTTTTACACCATCTACAGTCAAATATTCTTTCAAAACTTTAATTCTATCCCCTGATTTTTTGGGTAAAAAGCCCAAAAAACAAAATCTTCCCGCCGGTAAACCCGCCAACACCAAGGCATTAATAGCGGCACTTGGCCCGGGTATCGACGTATATTTTATACCCATCTCCTGGCATTTTTTAACTAATTTCCATCCGGGGTCAGAGACAATCGGTGTCCCGGCATCGGTTACCAGTCCGACTTTCGACCCTACCCGCAATAGTTCTATTATTTGGGGGATCTTTTGTTCCTCAACTTCATCATAAAAAGAAATCATTTTCGGGTTATTTCTAATACCCAAGTTTTTAAGAAGCATCCCCGTATGCCGTGTATCTTCACACAAAAGATAGTCCACCACTTCCAATGTTTCCACCGCCCGCAGGGTAACATCCTTAAGATTCCCAATCGGTGTGGCAATTATATACAACATTTATATTTCTTTTAAATCAAAATTTTTAACTGTTTTTTTGTCGGCGTTAAAATGAAAAACCGCTTTAATACTGGTACCCCTCAAAACCACCGGCAACCAGTGTTTATCTGTCTGCCACATCATTTCGTATGGTATTTTTTCAATATCAAACCACTCTGGCGCCATTTCTTCGCTTTCGCTTGGTTCTCCCTGCCACTGATAACACAAAAACAAATAAACAAAAACTTCAAAATCATCTTCAAAAACAAATAAAACTTCCCCTCTGGATTCTAGCTGCCCCAAATCAACTCCAAGTTCCTCTTTGGCCTCTCTCCTTGCCGCCTCAACTACAGTCTCGCCTTCCTGGATTTTCCCTCCGGTTCCATTCCACAAACCCACACCCAAACCTCTCTTCTTCATGGCCAAGCAAATTTTGTTTTCTTTTATCAAAAAACAATTGGTTACTACTTTTCGCATTTTTAATTAAAATTATCAATTATTTTATCTCAAACTCTTCCCAAAACGAATCAACCACATAAGTTTTTATCCCAATCGTCATTTTTTGTCCACCCAAATTCGAATCCATTATAACCTTTTTAATTCCCAGAGCCCAATCCTTTAGTAAATCCAAATTTTTTCTGGAGGTCTCACCTCTTATCAACACATCCCTTTTCCCCTCATAAAGCTGATACTCTTCAAAATCAACAATAATTTCGTCTACACCTTTATGAAACAATTCCGCCGTAAGCCCCGCCACACCAGTCTTTAGATGCAAATAATTTTCACTCATTAAATTAGCCAGACTCTTTTTATACTTAAATGTAATTGACGACATAATTAATTAAATTGTCTAATAACCGCTACTACTTTCCCCCTGATCTCCACTTCTGTCACAAAAATAGGGGACATGGTTGAATTTGCCGGTTGAAGCCTGATTCTATTGGCCTCGCGATAAAACCTCTTCAAGGTGGCAAACCCATTTCTCAAAACCGCCACCACAATATCACCGTTGTTTGCCTCCTTCTGCTCACGTACCACCACATAATCACCGCTCAAAATCCCATCATCAATCATCGAGTCACCCTTTGCCTGCAACACATATGATCTTTCCCCGGGCCGTACCAGTCCGGAATTCACCATTAGCGTTGCATTTGGGTCAGTATACGGTTCAATGGGCGCTCCACAGGCAATATATCCCAAAACCGGTAGCTCAAAAAAATTCCTTTCTATCTTAGCCTGACCCGCCTCGGTTCCGGTCACCTCAATCCCTCTCACCGCCCCCTTGTATCGCCTGATCAACCCCTTCTTTTCCAACACAGCCAAATGCTCGTGAACGGTAGCCAAAGAAGATAAACCCAAATATTGGGCAATCTCCGTCAATGTCGGTGCATAGCCAAATTTGTCAATATTCTTATTAATATAATCTAAAATTTGTTTTTGCCTTCTGTATATTACCGTTGCCATATTCAAGATATTACGCGAATAATACCCGAAGTCAACTACCAAAACAAAACTGACTAAATGTTATATTTAAACATACATTATGTTTGCCATTATTTTTCTCGCACTACTTATAGCCTTTCCATCCCCATCTTTCGCCGCCGGTGAGTTTAAATCAGTTCAGGAAATAGTTTACAATGTCGATCAAGCCGGAAATGCCCTGGTTCAGGAAAAAATTACCCTGACAAACAATTTGTCCCAAATCTACATAAAAAAATATACTATAGAAATCAATGGATCCGATATAAAAAACATAGTTGGAAACGATGAATACGGAAATATTGTAATCACCTCCGAAACAAAAGGCGACAAAACCACTATCAATCTGGAATTAAACCAACCAGCGGTAGGAAAAGACAAGACAAACACCTTCAACCTTTCTTATTCCATGGGCAAATTTGCCATCCACAAAGGGAGTATCTGGGAAATAAATATTCCCGAATACAATACTTTATCTGAAAACGATACCACCAGTGTCACCGTCAATACTCCCACCTCTTTCGGTAAATTATCATTTTCCTCCGTTGCGGCAAAAACCCTCCTCGCCTCCAACAACCAGAATCAAATCCAACTTTCCCCAAACCAGGCGGCCAACAAAAAAATCCTCCTGACCTTCGGTAATTTTCAACTCTTCAACTTCGAATTAAAATATTTCCTCAACAATCCCTCCTCAGATACAATCAACACCGAAATTGCCATTCCGCCTACCACCGAAAGCCAATCAGTAATATTTTCCGGCCTCACCCCCAGCCCAAACAATGTCTTGATAGACGCCGACGGAAACTGGTTGGCTCAATATCAGCTGTCTCCAAACCAAGAGATATCCGTTATCGCTTCCGGCCAGGTCAAAATTTCACCGCCATCCCCGCAGCAGGTAGATATAAACACCGAAATCTACACAAAACCCGAGTCCTTCTGGCCAACCGACGATCCTACCATAGCAAGTATTGCCGAAAAACTAAAAACACCCAAAGATATCCACAAATATGTTGTCTTCGCCCTGTCTTATGACTACAAGAGAATCGACTCATCCGGCCGCAAAGGCGCCCTCGAAGCAATCCGTACCCCCGGTGAATCCTTGTGTACGGAATTTACCGACCTATTTGTTACTTTAGCCAGAGCCAAAAAAATCCCCGCCCGGGAAATCGAGGGCTTCGCCTACACCAACAATCCCAAAATAAAACCGACCAACACCAACGCCGACATTCTCCACGCCTGGCCGCAGTATTGGGACAAATCAAAAAAGCTATGGGTTTCCATCGATCCCACCTGGGAAAAAACCACCAACGGAATTGATTATTTCACCAACCTCGATCTAAACCATTTTACCTTTGTCATTCACGGATTAGACAGTCAATATCCGCCCCCACCCGGTTCCTACAAAGACAACAAAAATATAAAGACGGTTGATGTCTCTTTTGCCACCGAGGAGCTAGAGGAAAGTTTCTCTCCCCCCCAAGTTACCGCCTCCAAATACACTCCCCTCACTAATCCCCAAGTTGATATAAAAAATATAAACCCAAATCAAATAGGGCAAATCGCCGTCTCCATTACCAATTCAAATTGGACCAAGACGATAAGCACTCTCCCTCCGTTTGGGAAATTAACCATCGACATTCCCAAAATGCCATTCTTAGTCTCCCTTCTGCCGATTAATCAAAAAACAAAAATTATGGTCTCATCAGACAAAATAGCCCCGACCGAATATCAAATTGTCTATCCTCCCCACTTCCTAAATTTGGGGATTACTATCGGTATTCTTATGCTTACACTGGCTATTGGAGGTATAATAGTGACTGGTACAAAAAAACCAAAAATATGAAAAGATTCCTCCGTCTTTTTCTCATAATCATCTTCTGTCTCATCACCGAAAACGAGATTTGGAAAAATCTTTCTTTCTCGCCGGTTGTTCCGACAATTATCAAGGTGGCTCTTGTTTTAACCATCTTCGAATTAGTCCTAAAGCCGATTATAAAAATTCTCCTTCTCCCCATAAACATTCTGACCTTGGGCACAATCAGGATTGTCATCAACACCCTGGGCTTATATATCGCCATTTTTTTAATCAGCGGTTTTCAAATCAATAATTTCACTGCCTTCAATTTTAAGTTGGAAGGCTTTTTTGCCTATCTTGCCAGTTCACTTACCATCAGTTTTCTGCTATATATATTCAATATAATTTTATACAGAAAAAAAAGTTAATATGAAAACTACCCTGATAATTTTTCAAATAATACTATCCCTTGTCCTTTCCGTTCTCATCTTCCTTCAGCCAAACGACGAAAGCAACAGCCGGGGAAACATCATGTCATCGGTCGAGTATCAAAAAAGAGGCTGGGAAAAAACTTTATTTAGTCTGACCATAATCTGTCTGATTTTATTCCTAATTTCGTCAATTATTCAAACAATAATTTAACTCCTTTTGATCAAAAAACTCAGGTTTACCCTAGAACTCTATTTAAATTATCTGAAGCGAAACCTGGTCCTTCTCCTCGGCGGGTTCCTGGTCGGCTCTGTTTTTTTTATTGGCCGAAACCAGCTGATTACTTTCTATCAAAATCAGTTCAAATCAAATCGGATTATCGGCGTCGAAGGTCTCTCTACCTCCCAAAACCTCCCCTCAAACATTTTGGAGAAAATCAGCTATGGCTTATTTATCAATCAAGAAAACGACCGCCCGGATCTTTCTCCGCTGGTCAAGTCCTTCGACATTCAAAACAACAACCTTGATTACATCATCGAGTTAAATGACAATATTTATTGGCATAGCGGCAAAAAATTTACCGCCGATGACATTTTTTATAATATTGCCGGAATCAAAATTGAGCCCATATCCGACACCTCACTAAAAATCAGTCTCAACAAACCCTTTACCCCCATCCTCTCTGCCCTAACCAAACCGCTTATCCAAAAAAATCTTGTCGGCCTGGGTGAATATTTGGTCAAACAAGTCACCCACAGCGAAGGCTTCGTAAAACAAATCACCATTATCCCCACCGACAAAGCCAACCGCACTTCAATCACCTACAAGTTTTATCCCGATGCCGAAGGTGTAATCAATGCCTATAAACTGGGAGAGATTGATGAAGCCGCTACTGGCTTGCTCCCCCCCGAAATGACCTCCTGGGCAAACACAAAAATTACCCAAAAAATCCATTCCGACAAAAAATATGCCGCTGTTTTTATCAATACTGCCAAATACGATTCAAAGTCTACTCGCCAGGCACTCAGTTACGCCACCCCCAAAACCACCGACAGAAATGAAAGATGCTTTGGCCCGATTCCCCCAAATTCCTGGGCCTACAATCCCTCGGTCAAGGAATATACTTACAACCCGGCCCGCGCCAAAGAATTAATTGGCGACACCAAAATTGAACAATTGAATTTATCGGTCACCGATAGAACCCTTCTGCCAATTGCCGAAAAAATCAGCTCCTCATGGGAGCAAAACCTGGGCATCAAAACAACAATCACCGTCGAAAACCAAATTGACAACCAAAATTACGACGCAATTTTGGCATATTCAGGCATCCCCTCCGACCCCGACCAATATACCTTTTGGCACTCTACCCAAACCGAAACCAATATCACCCATCTAAACAATTCCCGCATCGACAAGCTTCTGGAGGAGGGCCGCACCCAAACCGACATTACCGAGCGCAAAAAAACCTATCTCGATTTTCAGCAATTTCTCTCGGAAGAATCACCGGCCATCTTCCTTTTCTACCCCACCTCATTTACATTTTCCAGAATAAAATAACATATGACCAAATTCGAATTAGGTGCTGTTTTTATCTTTCTTTTGCTTTTGTCCTATGCCGGTTATCTCTCCTACCAGAGCATTGATTTTGATGTTCTCAAAAAACTCGAAGCCCAGCCTCTGGTTCTGCCACCTCCGCCCACCACTATACCGATTCAAAAATAATTTTGCCTCAGTTCTACATATCTTTTACGTATTAGCAGTCTTATACCCCAAGTGCTAACAACCCCCTCAATTTCCATATTCCAGACAGATAGGGCATATCCAAATGGTAAAATACAACCATGACCAATAATCTATATTGTTTCGCCCTCGGCACCAACCACTCCCTCTGCAAGGTCGAAATTATTAATGTCCTTTACCAAAAGGAAATTAGCTTCGAAATTATCGAGGCCTCGCAGGAAACTCTAATTATTAGCACCCCCATTGAGCTCGATCAAGTTATTTCCATAAACGACTTTGGCAGTACCGCCAAGCTTATAAAAATCCACTCCTCCGCAGACCTTTCCGACTTTTTTTCTACCCCCCAAAACATCCTCGGCCCTTACCTTTTTCCCAACCAAACAAGTGACCATATTCAATCCGGCCTTAGCCTTTACGGAGCCGGATGCAAGTACAAGGATTTAAACAAAGCTTTTAGCTTAACGGGGGCTTTGGTCAGTGAAATAAAAAAATATTTGTCAAAGCACAATATAAAAAGTAATTTTCTGCCGATCAAAGAAAGAATTATTCCAACTGCTAGCGTAGACAACACCAAAATTCTCTCCAAAGGTTATGAGCTAGTGGTCGCTGTCGGCAAAGAAACAATCTATGTGGGCAAAACAATCGCCATCCAAGACTACAAAAGTTATAGTTTCCGCGATTACGAGCGGCCCGCCCGGGATTCCCGCTCCGGCATGACCCCGCCCAAACTTGCAAAAATGATGGTTAACCTTGCCCGAAAAACCACCGATCAGCCTCTTCTCGATCCCTTCTGCGGCAGCGGAACCTATCTTATGGAAATGCTGTTATTGGGATTCAACCACATCACCGGCTCAGACATCGACCCGGTCGCCGTCGAAAACTCAAAAACCAATACCGAGTGGGTCTTAAAAAATTATCCGCAAATCGACAAAAGCTCAGAGGTTGGTATTTTCCAATCCGATGCCAAAAAAATATCGCAAAAAATTGCCAAAAAAAGCATCGATGCCGTCATTACCGAGCCATATTTGGGTTCTCCAAAAGCCATCCGTTTCAACCCTCTGCAAATTAGTCAGGAAATCAAAAAGTTGGAGCTTCTATATTTAGAATCGTTTAAAGAGTTTTCTTCTATCCTTTCAAAATTCGGCACCATTGTCATAGTTTTCCCGGTCTTCAAATATAAAGATAGTTTCTATTACCTAGAAATTATAAATAATTTAAAGCAAATTGGTTTTGACCAAAAAAATTATCTGCCCGATAAATACGCCGCAGAGCAGGACAAGCTTCATCTGACTCTCACCGATAGGGGAACCATCGTTTACTACCGCCCCGATCAAACAGTCTCCCGGGAAATCATCATCTTTTCCAAAAGATAACCTCCCGTCTTGCCCTCCGTAGCCTTGGCGCAGGAGGGTCATTGCGCCTGTCCGCCTTTGGCGGAAGGAGCAAAGCGACGTGGCAATCCCTGCCTGCCGGCAGGCATGGTTTACGGCAAGAAATACAAGACCGCCCCTCTCCCCATATTCATCCACAATCTTCAAAAATACTCCCGAATCACCTCAAACATTTTTTTATGTCCCTGTTTATTTGGGTGAAGCCCATCCGCAAAATCCTCGGCCAATAACTTTTCCTGCAAAGAAATAAACCGGCCTCCCTTTTGTTGCGTAATTTTCTCAATAAGTTTATTATATTCAGCCGTACTGTCGCAGCTAAATGGTTCATCCCCCCTCCAGTCGCCCAAAACCAGACCTACAAAATTTATGTCTTTTGTAAATCTACTCGCCGTATCCACCAATTTTATTAGATTAACTACAAAAAGTTCAGGATTATAATCTTTTGTGTCGTTAATCCCTATAGCAAAAATAATCGAGTCAGGATTTCTTACCGACGCCTCACCTTCAAACCGTTTCAAAACATCATCAGTCGTGTTTCCGCCAATTCCCAAATTAAATACATTAACAAAGCTATCAAAATATTTATTTTCCAAATATCGTCTTAAAAGTTCCACCCAGCCGGCATTTACATAAGCAGCCTGGGCAACACTGTCTCCAAAAATACAATATGTTTTATCCATTTTTTAAAAAGATAATCTATTCTACCAAAACCCCATCTACTCTCCGGTTAGCCCCAGCCCCCAATCTATTGTTTCCACCCATTTTTTGGAAGTATTAGAATAATCAAGCGGCAAACACACTAGTTCCTCCCTGCTAACCCACCTGATATTCATAAGTTCATCATCCTTATAGTCAATCTTTTCCCCATTCCACTCGACAACAAAAAACTTGCTAAATTCAGTTTGTTCGGGAAACCTAAAAAGATCACCCGACATTTCTCTAAAATTTTTTGGCTCAATCCCCAGTTCTTCTTGGACTCCCCGAACCAGTGCCTCTTCATACGACTCTCCCGAAATTACGTGTTCTCCCAAAAAACATATTTTCCCCGGATCTGTTTTTTTACTCATCGCTCTTTGGGTAATCAAAATCTTTTTTGCCTTCTTGTCAACCAAGGTAAAATGAACCGTACGATGAATTAGTTTAGGATCCTGTGACATTCCTCCCTGCTTGCCTGCCCCACCACTTCATCATTTTCATCAACCACATCAAATATTTCCATATAATCCTATTCTACCAAACAATGCTAAACTTATTTTGTGTTCCTTTCTACACTAATCGCCCTATCTTTTGTCAATAATCTTTTCTCTCATCCTCCCAAAACTCCTCCCGCCCGCAACACCTACAAAATTATAGATGTAATCGACGGCGACACCATAATTACCGACAAATTCCAAAAAGTTCGTCTTCTAAGTGTTGACTCCTCCGAGTTTTCCCGTTGCGGCAGCTCTGAGGCCAAAAAACAACTTGAGACTTTAGTCAAGGGCAAAAATGTTTATCTCAAAGAAATTATCGCCGACAAATACAGCCGTCTGGTAGCTCTCGTTTATGTCGGCAAAACTTTTGTAAACGGTGAGCTCGTCAAATCAGGGTGGGGGAGATACAACAGTATTAATTCCACCCAAAGCGATCTTCTTCTTTATTATTCCCAAGTCGCCCAAGCCAACAAATTTGGTGTTTTTAGTCCTCTCTGTCGACAAACCGAAAATCCTACCAATTCCAAATGTATAATCAAGGGCAATGCCTCCCGAGACGGCCGGTATCTTTATTTCTTCCCGGGCTGCAGCGATTATTCCCGGGTTATCGTCGAAAAAGATCTGGGTGACCAGTGGTTTTGCACCGAGGCCCAAGCTCAAAAATCAGGCTATACCAAATCAGAAAATTGTTACAACAAAACCTATAGTCAACAATAGATAGGTTACAATATCGTATGAAAGATTTAAGAGAAGAACTGGCGAAACTCGAACATTTGCAGTGGACCTGTTGGTCAAAATTTATGTTAAATAATTTAACTGAGGAAAATATCGCCAAGTGGAAAAAACAAATCAATACTCCATACAATGAATTAACTGACCAAGAAAAACAAAGCGATAGAAAATGGGCTGACAAAGTTTTGGAAATTATCCAGAAATAAAAAAGTGTTGTAATCTGTACTTCTAGTTTTTTAGAAAACTTAGACTTAACCCTTCCGAATAAAGAATCAAACTCCCCCTCTTTGGTCAACCAATCCGCCCAAATAATTCGCCTTGTATATTAACTTATCCCCCAAAAATATTTTTTCTTCCCCAAAAAATTTATCCGCCTCACCCCGCCAGGTATTTGTGTAAACATATTCTCCTTCCCTAAATTCTTTCGGTCCCCTAAATGGATAATCAGCCGGCATAAGTTTCAGTGCATCTCTCAAAATTCCGTAAACAGAATTGGTTTCAACTCCTTCCTCAACCCATCCATAATAAACCATCATCCAACAGGGCTTACCCTCGTAAAAAACAATGGTTCTCCCCCCATAAGGTTCGCCGCCAAAGAAATTGTCATGAGATCTCCATTCCCCCTTTTCAAACGGAATTGTGGTGGAGCCATCTGGCTCCTTTTCCCACTTTTTCGTCTTACCACCGGCATAACCGGCATTGTTTGAATCGATAAGAAACTTTTTTAATGATTCAATATTCATTTTATTTTTGTGGTTCAAAAAAAGACCTTTTGTTGGCTCTCGTTGATTATGTCACTACTTAGTTTAAGTAACAACTAGCTAGCAATTCAAATGCAGCAAAATTCCGACTGACCCAAAGTAAGTTCTAAAACGAATCCAGTTTGTATAATATAAATTTATATATATATGGAGAGACTACTAACTCGCAGAAATTTCTTAAGACTTGTCGCGAGTGCTGCTAGCGGAGTTGTTCTTGACGCCTGTAAACCAAGACCTAAGGCTGTCGAAGCCCCACCGACATCTGCCCCAACCAAAGTAGAACCTCCGAAGGCAGCCGCCACTATGGCCCCAAAAGAAGTGGAGACAAAAGATAACACCGCTAATACTGCTGTACCACAAGCTACCGAAGCACCAAAACCAACCAAAGAAACGTTCGTCGCAAAAGAAGTCCTTAATCCGGGCAAGTTACCGGAAAAATGGGGCTATTTTACCGGCCAGGGACCTAATGCTGACACTGCCTTCCAAGCCGCTAATTTTGGTACAGTTGGTCCGCTCGTTACCAAGTTTATGGGCATGGAAGACAAAGATCCCACCCTACCCCCAGATTTAATTGAGGCGGCATCGCTTTCTAAAAATAAAGAAAGCCAACCAAACGGCGAAATAATTCTCTATGTTGAGTCTAGTAGTGAAACGGCTTGTGACCAAATCGCCGATGGAAAGATGGATGAATTCTTTACGCAATTAGGAGAAAATATTGCTGCAATTCACAAACGGGGGATTAAAGTAACTGTGGCAATCCTACCGGAAATCAATATGGGTGATCAAATCCAAAATCAATGTCCTAGATTTAAAGAAGCATTCAGACGTGTTCACGATATTATAAAAAACAAAGCGCCCCATAATAGCCAAATGGCCCTATCTCTAAATTTTGCTACTTACCCATTAGTACCTGAAAACGATCCTGAAACCTATTTTGCCAAAATAGAGGGACTTGTTGATCGAGTTATTGTCAGCGGTTTTAACTTTGATACTGACGAAATTCCCGAGAAAACTTTTAAGGAGGTGTATGGGCCGATTCTTGATCAAATTTCCCAATGGGGGGTACCTATCACTCTAAATACCGGTTGTGCGAAAAGACCTTATCGCCCTGATTGGATCAGGGCAATTCCGGGTGTCCTTGCTCAATATCCTAATGTCGATCAAGTTTCAGTTTTCGCACAAGACAAATTAGGTCAGGGGATTGAACAAAATTGGTCTTTTGGTGACCCGGAGTCTCAGAAATCATTTCGAGATATTCTCCCATAATAAGGCCATATACCTCAACCCATTTGAACCATATCCGTTACAGGTTTCCAGTCCAATCCTACTGAAACAATATCATAATTTTCTTCAAAATTTGTCAAACTGCCTGCGCTATCCAAATTTACTCTATAGCCAGCAGTTCCACCTTCAACCAGAAACCTATCAGCGGCAGAATGTCCGACTGTGATTATTTTCCGATCAGGAAATCTTTCCACAAATTTTTTTGCAACTACGCCTTTATCTTCAGCTCCCAAGCATCCGGAAACCCCCGTCACTATACCATTTTTTTCCGTAAAGGTGTCTCCAATACAAAATATTCCTGATAAATTGTGTTTTCTGCATAATTCCTCAACCGACCATTCTAATCCGCAAGAGACAAACACAATCGGAATCTTATTTTTTTTGCATATATTCAAAAAAGGTTCTCCGTTTGGATTCAAAACAGTGCCACCAATTAATTTTCTAATACTGTTTTTGATAACCTCAACCTTTAAACCTATCAAGAGTTCGCATAAAGCCCTAACTTGCTCTCGACCTTCACCGCTTTTCCCGTACGATAATTTCTCCTGGTTTACCGGATAATTATCCGAAAAATAATTCGTATTTAGCCTACTTACATGATCTCTGACAATACATTGGTCAAAATCAGCTAAAACAATACACCCAGCATTTGGAAATTTTGATTTTATGTTATCAACAAGACCCTCTATTTTATTTTCCATCTCCTCATTATTTATTGCCATATTCCCTGGTTACCCCACATAGATTCATTTCTAACCACAGTTAAGTTAAATAAGGTAATTTATTGTATCAAAGACTTAATTCAGACCTTTAATCCGCCATTATTTAATCAGGCTTAAATTTCCATTTACTACAATTGGGCTCATTGCCACTATCTCTGATTTATAGAACTCAATTTCTGGAATCGGGTTGTACAGAAAAATCTTCTTTCCTAAAATAAAACTATATCCCATTTCAATTAAAGTATTTCCACCTATATAGTTTTTAATGCCTTTTTTATCTAAATTTAAAACTAAGATTGCGTCAACGTCTTTTAAGCTTTCGCATAATTCAATCAACCCGTTATTATCATTCTTATCTTTTATTGTTAATCTGGTTATTTCTTCAATATCTTTTCCGGCGTACCCTTTTGTGAAGCTTGAAATTACAACCTCGTGATTTATTTTTTCCAAACCAGATTTCAACTTCAACATTTCATCAGAAAAAACCATGCTACCAAGGATTGCTATTTTCATTTTTCTTGTTGAGAGTATACCGAAAAATTCAAACTGTATTCATCAAATTGTAACACCCTGCCTGCCGGTTTACCCGCCGGGGTGGGCCTCTAAGGGAGACTCGATTAAGAAATTATTCCAAGTTACAGATAGCGAAAACAAAATTTCAACAGTGCGGACCATTTTTTAATTTTTTGCGCGTGATTTCCGGATATCAATACACAATGAGATATAATTAACGCATGGACAAAAGGGAAACAACACAATCCCCCTCCGACGAAACCAGCACATTTGATAATAAACAATATAGTGTTATCAAGACAGGAGTTCCTCTTACAGTAGACAAAGGCCTATATGGTAAAGGTTATAATTATACTGTCGATTTTGATAGCTCACCTACTCTTCAAGCACTTTACCTTCAAGCGGAAACATTTTTTCGCACCGATAGTCTTTCTCCTCCACAAACTGTTCTTAATAAGTTAAAAGGAATCGTAGCCACAGCCTTTCCACACCAAGGCATTAATAAAGTTATTGACTTCGAAAGACAACTACGTAAGTCCAAAAATCCAGCTTCCCTGGAAGACTACGCCAAAAATGGTATCGGTAATTGTTCTCAAACCACGCTGACCTTAATTTTATTGTTCGAAAAACTTAGAGAAAAGGGGATGGCTCAAGGCGCTTTTACCTTAGAAGAAGCTGATTGGGAGAACGAATTTACTGGCGGCGGACACACTTGGGCAAAATACTTACCGGAACAAGGAGAACCTGTCGTCGTGGATGTTGTTCGGGACTATGTAGGGAACGAAGAAGGTCATAAATCCATTTTGGAAACAGTAAGGTGGGAAACTCTTAGTGGCTACTAACAAAACATTTTAGTTTACCGTCGAGCCGAGCGCGGCACGCGCCACATCAACCTGCTTCAATTTGCAGAAACTGTTAAGCAGTATGGCTACAGACTGTTCTATCCTTATAACTGAATTGTCTATATATCCCCAATGCTAACTTTACTTTTATTTTATTTGATTTAGCTTTCCAATATCTTTTTGTTGTACCATTAAAGTCTCGTCCATGGGCTTAAGAATAATTTTATTCAAAATAATGTTATTTTTTATATCGACGTTTACAAGTAATAAATCTCCATTATATTTTCCAGCTATTATATAGCTTTCGTCATTTATAGTACTAATTGGAAATTTTGTTTGTGACTGGATATCAGAGTAACCAATTCCATATGAGAGTAAAGTCCATATAATAATAAAAGCGGGATAGAAAACATAGTTAATTCTCAGGAACTTAGTAATAAAAGAAATATCAACATTTATATCTTTTTTCTTTTCTTTATTTGCTAGGTTCGCTTTAAAAATTTTTTCCGAGTACAAATTATATTTTGATAGGTAACTTTTTTCATTTGGATATTGAAAAAGTGGAATTACAAAAATATATATTATTAAAAGTAAAAAAATGAATAATATCAATGCCGATTTAAGTACGGGTAGGAGAATAGAAATAGATAAAATTAGATAGGTAAAAATTATAAATACGGCCAAGACTGCAACAAATGCAAATATTAGATTTTTTTTAGTTAAAGGCTTAAATTCTTCGTCTTCTTTTTTATTTGGAGACTTTGTTGAGAGAAAAAATGAAAACATTAAGACAGCTAATACAAATAGCACCAACAAGGATGACAGAATTGCTGTTTCTGTGTTAACTTCTACGAAAATTACTGGTAAATTAAGAAAAGTATATTTACCCGTGAGATAGCAAAAAGCAGCAATATATCCAACTACAGGAATACTGATTATGGACAAAGTCTGACTTGAGTTCAAATCTGGAATAATTTTCATTTTTCTTGTTGATAGTATACCGAAAAATTCAAACTGTATTCATAAAACTATAACACCCACCCTGCCCGCTTACTCGCCGGGGAGGGCCTCTAAAGCCGGTAAGATACTAATTTATACAGGAATATTGGCTATCATTTTGTCGATATATCCAATTGCTTGAACGGGCGTATCGACGAAATAAATCATATCATCTAGTACCTGTCGGATGAACCCCTCTTGTTTCATTCTCTTGAATTGATTTTTTAGACCATCGTAAAAGCCATCTGTATTTAAGACCACAATTGGTTTGTTATGCTGCTTTTGTTTTTTCAGCTCTAGTAGTTCAGTTACTTCATCTATTGATCCGATTCCACCGACCAGAAGCACAAACGCATCACTTTTTTCAGCCATTAGAACTTTTCTTTCGGGCAGAGTTTTGGTTATATATACTTCACTTAAATCCGTGCTAACAGCATCTTTAATTATTTCAGTAGCTATCCCGATTAGCCTACCTTTTGATTCTCATACTGATGAGGCAAGAAATTTCATTAAACCGATGTCTGAACCACCATAGATAAGGCCGTACCCATGACTAACAACTACTTTTGCCAAATCTTGAGCATCCTTAATATATTTTTCTTCAACGTCATTTACGGAACAAAAAACACAGATATTTTTCCCCACGGGTAGATTATAGCGTAAAAACTTTTCTAATACCCATAAACAACATCTCCCTCTTTGGCCCCGGCAACCGAAATCTTCTTCCACTTGTCCGGGGTATAGTTTCTTAGACCAATCAGTAAACAATCTTTTTTGAAAATAAAGGCAACCGGAACATCTTTGTCATTGCCGACTTTCTTAAGAATATGGCTAGTATCCATATATAATATTCATCTAAATATAAAGTGTTGCGGGACTAGGGCTCGAACCTAGAATATCCACTTCCAAAGAGTGGTGTCCTACCATTAGACGATCCCGCATTGTTTATTAAAACCTTTAACCCATCCGGCAATTCTCCTATTTAAATCAGTGCTTCTTCTTACTCGCACACTTATTTGACCATGATAGTTCTGATCTACATTTTTTCTCATGGTCATGATTTTATTTTTCTTAAAATAAATCTTATCAAACTTACTTTTAGGATAACCCAATTCATTAGACCAATATTCTACAAATACATTCTTTGTTTCTTTAAATTTTTCATGGACATAAAGCTCCAAAACGATATCATCGTCAATAATCTTCAAATACTCTTTTAACCAAAAAATAAAAAACGACAACATCCTGGAATCAGAATTGCTAAATTTTATACCAACGGAAACATTAGTCTCTTTTTGTTTTTCACCTTCTGCCCAATACAACATTATTCCTGCCAACCACAAATCGCGATTACTTAGTTGACCAATATCACTAAATGTACTTTTATCAATAGCTTCAATTTTTTGCAACCTTTGTTTTCTCTTTTTCGCACCACCCCTCTGTATCGCTGACAGTTTACGTTCAGTTAAAGCTTGTTTTTGTTTTTTTGACAAGCCAACCGATCTTAGCCACTGAGACAAAGTAGATTTTGCCACTGGGACTTTTTTCAAAATCTGGGAATAAGATAAGCCATCTTTTCTCAAAGAAACCGACAAATTTTTAAGGTTCTTTTTTGCCATTAATAAAACCATTATAAATGTTTGTAGTACATAGTACAATGGTTCGCTTATACCAAAAGTGCCGATGAGAGGACTCGAACCTCCACACCTTGCGGCATACGCACCTCAAGCGTACGTGTATACCAATTTCACCACATCGGCATTAATTTATTTCAATGTGCCCCCTGCCTGCCGGCAGGCAGGAATTTCACTTACCCTGCCGTAGCATTGGCAAAGGCGGGCCACATCGGCAGATTGTCCAAAAGTACCCTGTATTATACCAACAAAAACAAGCATAGCCACGTTTATTTGCAAAGCAAATTTAAGTGGCGTCGCCACGTTGTCCGATGAAAAGTCGGACTTACGCGGCACAGCAACGTTTATTTGCGAAGCAAATATTACGTTGTGGCTGTTGAGGGACTCGGACCCCCGACATCTTCGATGTAAACGAAGCGCTCTACCAACTGAGCTAAACAGCCATCCTGGCCTATTTTACCAAAAAACCCAAAAATATCGCTTCGCAAAACGTTACAATTTGGCTACAGAGACCGAAACATCCTTCTTAAAAAGTTTCCAGTATATAAATACTACCGGAAGTACTATTATTTCTCCAATTATTAATGCCTGGCCCGGGGATAGTTTGTCCGCAATAAAGCCTAATAAAAATGCAAATAATGCAAAGAACAAATTACCAGCAAGGCTGTTCAGGCTTACCATAGTTGCCCGTTGTTTATCAGTGAACTCCCTTTGGAACATAGTATCTTTAGCTACAGAACCTACACCATACGAAAATGATGAACTAGCCATAAGAACAGGAGAAAATACACTTGGGTAAATGACTGCTATCAAACTAACAATATGACTGTAAATCTTCCCCGGCATGAATGACTTGAAATAACCAAATTTTTTAATAATTTTCCCACTAATGTTCATTCCGATTGCCGCCAAAATATTAGACAACATTCTGTATATCCCAATCGCCCATACCGGCCACAACAATGCAATAAAAGCCGAACTGAATTGATACATTGTCTCGCCGACTCCATATTCAAGCACTGATGCGATGCTTAATAATCTTAGTTTTGAATTATCCTTAAATTTTAAAATAGCCTCTTTAAGGTGTGAATAGATATTTGTCCGGTCTGATTTATTTTGAATCTTTGGTTCAACCATCAAAAAACCTATATACAAACAGATCAATTGAGGTATTAGAGATAGCCACATCACAAAGGCAAATGAAAAATAAGCGATTACTCCACCAAATAGTGCTGATCCGGCCAAAGCCCACTGAAACATAGAGCTAACTTTACCGGAATGCTCGGCATAATTCTCCTCTTGGCCATATTCTTTCAATGAATCATGCAGGAGTGCCTGATTATTACCACTGTAAAAAGACCTGGCTAATCCAGCAAAAATACTCCCCATCGCCAATATTAAAAAATTCGTCCCAATTGCATAACATATCAATGTTAGAACTGCCATTAATGCCCCCAAAATAATCGTTTTTCTTCTGCCAATAAAGTCAGAGAAAATCCCGGTTGGTAATTCGAAAATGCTCGCAGACAACATCTCAATCGAAAGTACGGCTAATCCCAAAGTATAAGATCCGGAAACTTTCGCAAAGTAAATTATTGCCACAGGAGCATACGGTCTAAAGTCAGTGAAAAAGTTGAACCAAGTTAACAGCTTAATATTTCGATGAAATTCCATGGTCTTATTATAGTAAAAACAGGGGTGATAAGGCGAATTTATATTTTTATGAGAATAGGTCCAACTCTTATCGCCAGTATCCAAGATTTCCGGGCCAACAATAAAACATTATTATTTACTCGTACTCGGTAAAAACTTGATTTTAGGAGAATTTTAAACTACGACACAACCATCATCATCTTTGAGCGAGAGACGGGACTCGAACCCGCGACCTTCTCCTTGGCAAGGAGACGCTCCACCAATTGAGCTACTCTCGCAAAATAATTCAAAAGAACAAAAATAAGTGCCGAAGGTTGGACTCGAACCAACATCCCAGGTTTTTCAGACCAGTGCCGTGACCATCTTGGCTACTTCGGCAAGAAGTATCTGTATTATATCAATTAATTTTTGCGCAGCCACGTTTATTTGCGAAGCAAATTTAGGTTGCATAGCAACGTTGTCCGATGAAAGGTCGGACTTATGTTGCATAGCAACATTTCCACCAAAGCAAATTTAGTTGCGCAGCCACGTTTATTTGCGAAGCAAATATTACGTGGTGCCACGGGTGGGAGTCGAACCCACACATCCGGTTTTACGGATACGCCGTTCTGAGCGACGCTTGTCTACCAGTTTCAACACCATGGCAAGTACCGATATTTTATCATCCCAAAGGCCTAGCGCATAACACTCGCAAATTTGATAAAATATCCTGAAAAGCGCGGGATTAGTTAATCGGTATAACTTCACTTTTCCAAAGTGAAATGATGGGTCCGACTCCCATATCCCGCTCAAAAAGAAACAAAAATAATAAATAAAAGTTAAATCAATTACATATATGAAGCTTTTGCCCATAAAACCAACAATAAAATTTGATGATCTTGAGAAAATCGACATTCGTGTAGGAACAATCGAAAAAGTTGAAGACATCGAAAATTCAGATAAGTTGGTCCGGCTGACTGTTAATTTTGGAGATTTTAAGCGAATTATTTTGGTTGGAATGAAAAAAGAGCGAGAGAACCCAAAAGAAATTGAAGGGAGGCAGTCTTTGTTTGTCGTCAACCTCGAACCCAAAAAAATGATGGGCGAGTTTTCAGAGGGGATGATATTTGATATCGGATACACAAATGAAATTGTTCCGGTCCTATCTATGCCCGAAAAACAAGTTCCTGACGGGGTAAATGCAGGTTAGTACGGAAGATTAGAATAATTTTCATCGTCAAAAGCGAGGGTCCATCAAGGTTACGGATATAAAATAAATTACAAGAAATAAAAGGGCAAGGACCGCATACCTCTCGAGTTTTGAGTTTTTCTTATTCATTATGACCTTCGGAATTGCCACTACAAGAAACACCTCAACCCCAAATGAAATAAATCCAAAACCCGCAATTACTTGCCGTATAAGAGGGGAGAACACTAATAAATCCTCGTTTACATTTCCAAAAAAATCCAAAAAAGTAGGAATTTTGAAAATATCCTGGGTAATATCTTTCAAGAGATGAACTAAAACGACCAGGAAAAAAGCAGGAAGACAAAATCGCCAGATTTTATACAAATATTTCATCATTAAATAAGCTAATTTTACTCCATTAATTAGCAGACCTCCGCTTCCCAATATTCTTCCAAAATATCGCCACTATTTTTTAACTGTAGTTTTTATCCTGGAAAATCCCATCCCGGAAACCGGAACCAAACCCAAAAGTAGTAAACTATAAACATGTTAGATAATTTTAGAATTTACGGGAAACCTCCATTTGCTGTCGTATTGGTACACGGGGGTCCTGGCGCCCCGGGTGAGATGAAACCAGTGGCCAAAAATTTATCAAAAAACTTCAGTGTAATCGAGCCCCTCCAAACCAAAAATTCCATTGATGGTCAAGTTGAAGAGCTCAAATTAGTAATTGAAAGAGAAACGACCCACCCTGTTTACTTGATTGGTTGGTCTTGGGGAGCTTGGCTTAGTTATTTGCTTGCCGCCCATTACCCAAATTTGGTAAAAAAATTAATTTTGGTAAGTAGCGGACCGTTTGAAGCCAGTTACGCCGAGAGGATAATGAAAACAAGGTTAAAAAGATTGTCAACACCAGAGCAAAAAAGAGTTAATAAGATTATCCAATTACTCCAAACGGGAAAAGCCAATGACATCATTTTCAATGAATTTGGTAATTTAATGAATAAGGCAGATTCGTACAATCCACTTTCCCATCAGGGCAGGGGAGATATTGAAAAATCAAATTTTCAATCAGAAATTTATGAAAAAGTATGGTCAGAAGCCGATGCTCTTCGAAATAGTGGCAAATTACTCAAAAGTGGAATAAAAATAACGTGTCCCGTAGTCGCAATTCATGGCGATTTTGATCCACATCCCTCCGCGGGAGTTAAAAAGCCTCTATCGGCAATTTTAAAAAATTTCCGTTTTTATTTGCTAAAACAGTGTGGGCATCACCCCTGGTTTGAAAAAGAAGCTAAAGATAAATTTTATGAGATTTTATTTCAGGAGTTAAAATCCTAAAATCTCTAACATCCAAGTACTCTTTGAAAATATTTAATTGCAAAATCAAGTCGGTCGTAAAAATAATGCCAAAGACCATTTATAATCCTGATCAATAAATCCGATTCAATCATAACATCAATCTTGTTAACACACGGGAATTATTATAAATATACATAAATTGACAGTAGTGTGATAATAAATCAAATGCTAAAAGTTTATGTCGCGCATTCAGGAAATTTTGACTACAAAACAGAACTTTACACCCCCCTAAGGATCTCCTCCCTAAGCTCACAATATCATTTTGTCCTACCTCACGAAAGTAATGGATTCGTTAATTCCAAAGAAATAATAAAAAAGTCAGATTTAGTTATGGCGGAGGTTTCCCATCCATCTACTGGCGTAGGTATTGAGTTGGGTTGGGCCGATAGTTACCACATACCAATCTTATGCTTCTACAAACAGGGAACAAAGCTCTCTGGTTCACTAAAAGCTATTTCTAGCGCTGTCGTTTCCTATTCTAATCCAACAGACATGCTTAAAAAAATCGAAGACTTTTTATCCGAGAAGTTTTCGATTAACCAGTTCAACTCTGACAACCCCACTCCATAATATCCAAATACAGTCAAAAGATGAAAGATTTATCTTCAAAAAAACAAACAAAAACCCGTGTTCACTTAAGCATTCCCGCCATACTGATATTCATCTACTCCCTAATAACAATATATTTCTTTTATTTCAAGTCAACAAGTGAAAGTTACAGCCTGACTCAATCATGGAAGGAGTATTATGCTCTTGATGACTGGAACCTTTGCCTACATGCCCAAACAGATATTGACGGCGATGGTCAAAAAGACATTATCACTTGTACCAGCTGCGCGATTTTGTCCTCAGTTTCACCAAAAAACATCCCCACCAACAAGCAATGCCAGGAGCCGGGAATGTCGTCTATTGTCTTTCCCGACAACACCACTACCATAGGCCAAAATTTAACTTCCTCAAAACCTTTTTTATATCAATGGCCCAAAAAATCATATTTTGTAAAAACGCAAAACAATGTTTGGAAGCATTACGAAATGAACGGATTACAACTTAAAACCTACGAGTTGGGAGAAAATAATCTATTTATAGAAGTTAAGCCAACTATTTCTGATATAATTGACACGTTTACTTATCAGATAAGCCATCTTGGACTACCTCTGGTTTTCTTCATTTTCAGCATCCCAACATGGTTCCATTCATAATAAATTAGTCGTTTTCTACCCATCGGAACAGGGGATGAAACCAAAATACATTAACAATCCGCCGCTGTGGTGAAATTGGTATACACGCAAGACTTAAAATCTTGTGGTCTCAAAAACCGTGTGGGTTCGATTCCCGCCAGCGGCACTAAGTTATAAATTAAAGAATTATGGCATTAATTGACCGAATTTTAAGTCCATTTGGACTACAAATTACTCCCGTCAGAGAATTAGTCGTCCGAGACTCCAGGGGGAGAATTATTGATCGACATCCATTAACAATAAGACCTAATGGAACACCAGTGTTCGATGCTTCTGAAGTTGATACCGGAAATTCCCAATTTCCGGAAACAAGAAAAATTATTACAAGAATAATTTAAATTATCGGGGATTGGCGCAATTGGCTAGCGCGCACGGTTTGGGACCGTGAGGCTGCAGGTTCGAATCCTGTATCCCCGACTGAGATCGTCTTGTTTGTCGGATGATAATGGGTTAAATTAGTAAGGATGATAGGATTAATGATCATTTTGGGGGTGATTTTGCAGTCATGGCTGTTAGTGGGAATACCCAAAAAAACAAATTTGTTGAAAACCTTAA
The DNA here is from genome assembly GCA_041659325.1 of Candidatus Shapirobacteria bacterium. Classification (NCBI taxonomy): domain Bacteria; phylum Candidatus Shapironibacteriota; species Candidatus Shapirobacteria bacterium. The sequence goes on from JBAZYN010000001.1 coordinate 436,584, forward strand.
TAATATTTTCGATTTCGTTGCTGGTTCTGGGACTATTTAAGCAGAAGCTTTTTGAAGATAAATCTGTGTCATTATTGATTTTCTTCTACATTTGCATTTTTAGTGAAGCTTTCCGTAATGAAGCCCTACCTGTAATCAACGAAAAGGTGCTGGTGTCGTACCTGACATTATTGGGGTATGTGTTGGTAAAGGTATCAGTCTTGATGATTTTATTATGGGCAGATATTAGTCTAATCATGCCGATAGCGGTGGTAATGGGGTTACTTTTTTGGCGAGTTTTTAGCAGTCGACCTTTTGGCGTGGCTGAAAAATTTTTGGCTTACACATTCTTTTTGGTGCTTTTGGTACTAGTCCAGACAGCTAGTTTTTTAACACAAGAGGCATTAATTGAACAAGATAGGATGCGGGGTGTTTCGAATTGGGAACTAATTTTGTGGGGGATGTCGATTCTCTATAGTAGTTTCTATATTTATCAGCTGTTAAGCCTTATCCCAATACCGAGTAAAACTCAGTCATTTTATCAAAAGTGGAAAGATGTTAAAAGCCAGGTAAAATTATTTGTGAAAAAATATTCCGATAAACAGGCACAAAAGATAGAATTATTGTTTTTGGTTTTGCTGCAGGGGCTAATTTATTGGGCCAATGAGAGGTGGCAACTGTATAGTTTTTTGGGTATAACAAGCTTATCAATAGTAGTGATTCCGCAGCTGTCGGCACACCTTGGTAAACATTAAAAGATAGGTTTTAGTTTTCTACCCATATTTTGTCTGACATAATGTACATCAACATTTTTATATTAGCTAGTTTTAGGATTCAGTTATTAAATTTTTGCGTTTAGAGCCGACAGTTTTGTCCAATCGACCGTGTCTGCCATAGCTTTAGCGTCGGTGAGGCTCCGCCTCTTCGCCGCGCCCCACCCGCAGCATACCGCGCGACCTGCCCGTGATAGGTGTCCCCAACTACGTTAGTCACAGTAAAAGTCTCCCTTGTCAAAGGGAGATTTAGAGGAATTAAAATATTATTTGTTATAATTCCCCATGCTCACTCAGCCTACTTTTATCCCGGTCGGTACCCAAGCCACCGTAAAATCCCTGACCCCTTGCGAGCTTTCAGAAATCGGGGTCGAAATATTTTTTTGCAACACCTATCACTTATATCTTCGCCCGGGAGATCGGGCCATCAAAAAATTTGGCGGTCTACATAAATTCACCCGATGGGACGGCCAAATTATCACTGATTCCGGCGGTTTCCAGGTCTTTTCCTTAGGCAAAGAGCATAATGGCGCCGGTAAACTTACAAAAATATCCGAAGACGGGGTAGAATTCCGCTCCCACCTCGATGGCTCCCTCCACTTTTTAACCCCCGAAAAATCAATTCAAATCCAGCACAATCTGGCCGCCGACTACCTAATCGCCTTTGACGAATGTACCCCATATCCGGCCACCAAAAAATACGCCACTCAGGCCCTGGATAGGACTCACCGTTGGGCCCTCCGGTCTCTTTTAGAGCACTGTAGGCTCAATAAAAAGCTAAACCAAAATTTAAAATTATACGGCGTTGTCCAGGGTAGTTATTTCAAAGCCCTCCGCCTTCAATCTGCCGAATTTATTTGTTCGCAGGATTTTGACGGCATCGCCATTGGCGGAGTATCGGTGGGCGAACCAAAAAACAAAATGCGCGATGCAGTTTCCTGGGTTATGCCCACGGTTTTAAAAACCAAAAAATCAATCCACCTTCTTGGGGTGGGGGAGATAGATGACCTTTTTGATTTCTTTGGTATGGGCATCACTTCTATGGACTGCACCATGCCCACCCGTTCTGCCCGGGCCGGTCAATTTCTAAACCGGACAGGTGAGGCAAAACACGATCTCAAACAAAGGTTTTACAATCAAATAATTAACAAAAAATATAAAAAGGATCAAAGCCCGTTGGATTTGGAATGCCAGTGTTATTCCTGCAAAAATTTCGATAGAGCCTATATCCATCATCTTTTCAAAACCCAGGAACTTTTAGGCTATCGGCTGATGACTCTCCACAACCTAAAATTTATGATCGATACCACCCAAAAAATAAGAGATGCTTTAAAAAATGGGACATTTGACAAGCTAAAATATTCCTGGCTTGGTAGGCCTTAACTATGGGAAAAACTTTTTTATGTATTAATTTCGGTTGCCGGGTCAACGCTGCCGAAACCAACCAATTCGCCCAAAAGTTAATTAGCGATGGTTATACTCCCCTCCTTTCTTCAAAGGAGGGGCCGGGGGTAGATTTAATCTTCATCAACACCTGTTCCGTCACCGCCAAAGCCAACATCGAATCTCTTGGCAAAATCCGCTCTCTTCGTCATCAGTACCCAAACGCAAAAATTGTCGTTTCTGGATGCGCCGATTTAAGAAATATTGAAGTATTACCGAATATTTCCATTATCAACAATGTTGAAAAAGAAAAAATTCTTGAAAAAATCAATGGCGCCTATCGCCCGCAAATAGGGGACAAGTTTAGTCATACCCACCGCTATATCTTAAAAGTTCAATCCGGCTGTACCCACAATTGCTCGTATTGTACCGTGCCCCAAAAAAGGCCATATCTGTGGTCTTTACCCATTACCACAGCCATCGATACGGTAAATCAGGCCATAAAAAACGGCTATCAGGAAATCATCATCTCCGGCGTAAATCTCGACCAATACAAGTATGGTTTTTCCACCCTAATCGAATCTCTTTTAAAAAACACATCCGTTCCCCTTATCTCCTTCGGCTCCATCCCCCTAAATTGCATCGATAGTCGCTTCCTTTCCCTAATGACAGATTACAGGTTACAGATTACCAATTTCCTCCATATTCCCCTCCAATCCGGCTCCGACAAAATCCTAAAACTCATGCACCGCCCTTACAATGTTAAAAAAATAAAAGAAATCTTTACTTCCTTAAAAAATATCACCCCCCGCCCTGTCAAGGGAGGGGCTGGGGGAGGGTTTAGTTTTGGTACCGACATCATTGTCGGCTTTCCCGGGGAAACCGATGCTGAATTTGAAGAAACATATAATTTGTGTAAACTTATCGGTTTTTCCAAAATCCACGTCTTTAGATTTTCCCACCGGCCCAATACTCTTATTACAGATTATTACAAATCGTGCCTTAAACCATCTAAAGTTGACATCAAATCCCGCGCCGAAAAACTCCGAAAACTTTCAACATAATGTTCTCCCTTGTCAAAGGGAGAATTAAAGAGGGATTTATATTGTTATTTCACCCTTTTTCTCCCCATTTACTAATTACTGATTACAAAGCTAATAATTTCTCCATCACCTCCCAAACCACACTTCCATTTCATCAAAAACCGCATAGTTAAACGACACTTCCTGTCCCGGAAACCGCGCATTTTTACCCCAAATACAGGCTTTATTAACATCATCCCGCATTTGGCTAGAAATCCGTTTCAAGACATCATCAATAGTCTTTGTTTTTTTCATAATCAGCGGTTCTTTTTTATCACCCTCGGTATTTCTCTCATACCTCAGATATACCCGAACAAGTCCCAGCTCCCTCCAAATTTTTTCCTTTAATTCTTCCAGGCCAATCTCTTTATCCGCACTTAAAAATAATACTTCCCCGGTTTTTACTTTCGACTTTAGACTTTCGACTTTAAAGTTATCAATTTTATTGATAATTCTCACTACCGGCATATATCTTCTGGATTTTGACAAGCCATCAATCAATACATCTACACTTTTGATTTTTTCTCCAAACTGAATCAGAGCATTGTTATACCCCATTTCTTCGGCAATTTCCTCCACCAATTCTTTGTCAAAAGAATAATATGGATCAATAATTTGTATCGCTCCCTTATCAGTCCGGTTAATATGAATTTTGGGTGGTATCTGCCCCAATCTTATCCCCGATTTATAAAGTTCATTGGCCATAATATCCAGCCACCCAATCCTTTTTACATCAGTCATTATCACCGCCAAGTCAGATGCTCTGATTACAGAAATCACTTTTTTCCCAAAACCTTTGTTTTCAGCCGCCCCCTCCACAATACCGGGAAGATCCAAGATTTGAACTTTAACACCTTTATATTCCATCATTCCGGGGACCACGCCCAACGTAGTAAAATCATAATTTCCCACTTTCGACTCAGCATTGGTCAGTTTATTGAGGAGTGTCGACTTTCCCACACTCGGTAGCCCCACCAAAACCACTGAAGCGTCACCGGAGTGTTTAATTGCATACCCTACTCCTCCGCCTCCGCCTTTCCCCGACGAGCCCTGCAATTCATCCTGCAATTTAGCCATCTTGGCTTTCAAAAGTCCATGCAAGTGTTCCGTCCCTTTGTGGTATGGCGTGTCCCGAATCTCCTTCTCGATTCGAGACATCTTCATTTTTATTATTTCTTCTTTGGTCATTCTGATAAAATCACTAGATACAAATGATATTCATTCTTTCTCTTTTATTATTGCTTCTCAGCTACAATCAGTCTATTTTAGCATCCGAAAACATTTTTGGGGTGCATTTAACCCAACCACAGGACATTTATACCGCAAAAGATATGATCAATAGTTCTGAGGGGGATTGGGGATGGGCCACAATTGTCATCAGAACCGATCAATTAAACCACCAAACTTGGCAGGACTTCTTTGACAATTGCCGTAAGTTCCACATTCAGCCCATTATCCGGCTAGCAACCGTGATGGAAAAAGAATGTTGGAAGCGGCCGGATTACACCGATATCGACAATCTCGCCATATTTCTAAATTCTCTTAACTGGCCGGTCCGGGAACAGCCCGTAATCCTTTTTAACGAAATTAATCATGCCAAGGAGTGGGGTGGGGAAGTCGACATAAAAAATTACACCGACCTTGCCATTTACGCTTCCAAAAAATTCAAAGAACTTAACCCGAATTTCACTATTCTTACCAACGGTCTTGATCTGGCTGCCCCCGAAAACCCGCCTCTTAACAAATCGGCTAGCAATGTTTATCGGGAAATTTTTTTATACCGGCCGGAGTTTTTTGATTCAATCGACGCCATTGCCTCTCACTCCTACCCCAACCACGGCTATATTGGTACACCCAAAGACTCCGGGCAACACAGCATCAGAGGTTATCTGTGGGAGCAGGAATTTATCAAAAATCTCGGAATCAAAAAAATTTACCCAATATTTATCACCGAAACCGGCTGGCCCCACCGTCAGGGAGTCAAACCCGACAATGGTTTCTTTACCGCCGAAACCGCCACCAGCTTTCTAAACCAGGCCTTCTCGATTTGGCAATCAGACCCCAACATCAAGGCCGTTACCCCCTTTATCTATAATTATCCGCATGAACCCTTCGATCATTTTTCCTGGCTGAGCTTAGATGAAAAGCTGATGCCCGAATACCAAAAATTACTGGACACGCCAAAAAATCAAAATCAGCCGGAACAAATAACAAAATTCCATACCCAGGGCATAAAATTACCCTTTATCATTTTTACCGATACCGAATATACCGGAGAGATAGTATTAAAAAATATCGGCCAGTCAATTTGGGGAGAAAAAGGCAGTTTTTGCCTCAATCCCCAAACAACTCCAAATGTCCAACTAGACGCCATCTGCATCGGCAACGGCTTCATCTACCCAAATCAATCACTTCCCCTAAGTTTTAAATTCAAGATATTATCCGACAAAGAATTTAAAGGAAAAACTTATATTAGTTGGGAAAACACCGACACCTATCAGATTACCCCTTTTTATAGCAATGCCACTATCTACCGAAGTGAGCTCAGATTCAAAGACAAGATTATTAATTTTGTCGAAAAACTGATAAAATAGACCGTATTATTTGACAATTTATAAGTACTCCGGTGCAGGCGCCCATAGCTCAATGGATAGAGTACTAGTCTTCGGAACTAGTGATGTGGGTCCGATTCCCACTGGGCGTACTTTACTTGTCCTCGTAGCTCAGTTGGATAGAGCGCTTCCCTTCTAAGGAAGAGGTCACAGGTTCGATCCCTGTCGGGGATACCCATATTTCGGGTTGCTAGCTCAGGCCGGTAGATCCGCCCTCCCGGCGGACTCTTGAGCGATCATAAAATACTTTAAAAATATGGGTTGCTAGCTCAGTTGGTAGAGCGATCGCCTCTTAAGCGATTGGTCGTGGGTTCGAGTCCCACGCAACCCACCACCAACAATCCGCCGCTGTGGTGAAATTGGTATACACGTACGCTTTAGGAGCGTATATCGCAAGATGTGGAGGTTCGAGTCCTCTCAGCGGCACCAAGGACATTTAAATCCCTTCGGTTTTTTTAAGCTCGACTAAAATATAACTACATATCAAAAAACAAGTAAGACTTATCACAAATAAGACTGAAAGATATGATAATTTATATAAAAATGTGATAGAATAGGGCTATTAATGATACTTTTTTTATAAAGCAAGGAAATATAATATGGAAACTATTATTCTAAAGGATAATCCTATTACTACAGATAGTACACTAATCAGGGATAAAACTTATCACCCGCCTGGGTCTATTATTAGTGTTGATCCAACTACTGGTCTAAGAAGAGAGGTCGCCTCACCCGCACAAGATACAGAAAATAGAAGAGCGTTTTTTAGAAAAAAATAGTCCGATCTTTAAACAGGCTTTAACGAAACCTCTCAAACTGCCCCGCCAATAAAGATGGTCTGATATAAACCTGATCTCTTTAGAAAACGTTGTTGAAACGTTTAAATCCTAATTTATTACGTTTCACCGCCAAATATTTGCTAAACTGAATCATGTTGTTGTATCTTTTGTTAATTTTCTTCTTTTTCTCTCCCCCAAAATCTTACTCCCAGGAAGCCACTCCCGCCGCCGGTCTTTTTGACACCTACAAAACCGACTACCTCTATCAGCGAAAAATCTATCAGGAAAACTATCTCGACTATTCCAAAAAAAAGGAAATCCACACCCAATACGGCACCCTGATTACTCAAGCCGACAAAAACGAAGCTACCACCAAAACTCTCATCGCCAGAAACACCATGCTCAAGGCCTATCTTATGGCCATTAGAGTAAATATGGACCAATATGAAGACCAAGATCCCATCGAAACCGAAATAATCCAAATAGAATTAGCAAAGCTCGAAGAGTGGCTAGACGAACAAAATTCGATAGTATCCTCTATCAACAATGAAAGCGATATCTCCGATTGGGCCGAAACGTTTAGATTCAAGTACATCACGATTCAACAACAAATTTATTCCTCTCTGGTCCAAAATGAAGTCAACCAGAAAACATTGGTTCTGAGAAAAATCCAAAAACTAGCCTCCGACATCCAAAATTCCCCCCAAGTCAGTCCCGAAAGTCAACAGTGGTTTTCTAGCCTACCGATAAAATCAGATTTGGTTGTCGCCAGTCTAGACAATGCCGTTAATAAAATGAAAAAAAAGCAGTACTCGGGCAATACTTTCAACAATTTTTACCCCGAAGCAAAAGCCGACCTCAATAAAGCCAATTTCTATCTATTAGAAATTATCGGTGACCTAAAATCAATTGTTTTAAAATTTACCAACTAATATGGCAGACGATCTCACCCAAAATATCGACACCCCACAGGACAATCCGGCCACCCCGGAAACGACCACTTCAAAAACAATTTTACCCAAAGATCCAAAAATCAAGCTTCTGGTCATTTTGGTCTCAGTCATAGCCATTCTTCTATTCATCGCCCTTATCGTTTCGGCCACAAAAAACGATCGGCCGACCCCCAAAAAGACCAAAGCTACCCCCACCCCCACAGAGTCTAATTTACCCCCTATTTCTCCCACCACCACCCTCGGTCAGTTTCCGGTAGAATTTCAGGCCCAGTTTGACGATATAGAAAAAGAAATGAACAGTCTGGAAAACTTACCTCCGCCCCAAATTGATACAAAAGTCGGCATCGAAGAATAATTTATTCCAAGACAGCGAAAACTCCGATCGTAAGATCGTGGATTTTTTACTTCCTCGAAAGATACCCACCCGTTTCAGTGCTAATAGAAATCTCATCCCCAACTTTTACAAAAAGCGGGACCTGAACTTTCGCCCCCGTATCTACCATCGCCGACTTCATCGCCGAAGTGGCCGTATCGCCCTTAACGGAATTTTCCGTTTCCACCACTTTACAAACAATACTTTTGGGCAAAGTTACCCCCACCGGGTTTTCTTCATAAAATTTAATCCTGAAAAGCAAACCTTCCTTCAAATAAACCTTATCATCTCCCATAATCTCCACCGGCACCATATATTGCTCAAAACTCCGCGGCTCAATAAAAACATAATTTGCTCCGTCAAAATACGAATATTCAGCCTCATGAGTTTCCACCATCACTTCCTCAACCTTTTCCCCCGATTTATAAGTAAATTCAACCACCCTTCCCGTATACAAGGACTTTAATTTCGTTTTATAAAACGCCGATCCCTTTCCGGGAGAAACAAAGGAAATATCCACCACCATGTGTGGCTCATCATGAAACATTATGTAAATTCCTTTTTTGAATTGTGCTGTCGAGATTGTCCCCATGTCTGGTATTTTACCTCCAAATTTTGGATTTTGCTAAAGCTGCTTCCCAAGTTTAAACCAAAAAAAATCCCAGAGCATGCTTTTTAGAGGAGCCACCCCGGGATCTGATGTGTAATATATCATAATATTATAAATACGTCAATTATACTAATCAGATACACACCCTCGCCGACTATGTCACATTAGTATTCACCCGTTTCCATTTGGCGGATAAATTGATTTACCCCCCGTGCCCAAGAACCATCAGAGTAAGGGCAATACTTTTTCATAATTAACTCCGCCGTATTCAAGCCCTTTTCAAAATACACCCTGTTTAGATATTCTGCGTAACTTCTTAGGGCCAAATCATAACTTTCAAACCGCAAAGTTCCTTTAGAATGTATCCCATAACCCCAACAGTTAAATGAACCCTCCGGGATTTTTTTGCACAAATTTGACTCCTGTTGGGCAATCGCCGGTATCCAATAATACTCAAAACCATAGGTATCGGACAGCTCACATATCAGCTCAGCGTAGTCAGCCAGCGGAGATTTATATTTTTCCAGATACCGCCTCACAATCAAGGGCCTGGCATCCGCCACCTCAAACTCCCCATTTCTGACAACATTTGTGTCTTCTTCATTCGACGCCGAGACAGCCAACCCCTCGTTACTACCCATGTCGTAAACAACGCTATAAGTTGATTTATGGCCGGGTTGATACTTTACAAAAGTCACTGTTTCCCACAGCAAAAATAATACCGATATTACACCAAACACCGACAAAAAGACCAGTCTTCCCACCACCAATATTGTTCTCTGCATTCGTATTTCATGATATCATACCCCTACTTATGAAAACAAACGTCAACGATATCGAGAAACAAAAAAACAAGACCTTTATCCTGAAAATCGTTCTCACCACAGAGGAGATAAATAGGGAATATACCTCCTCCCTAAAATCCGTCCAGTCAGGGTTTGAAACCAAAGGTTTTAGAAAAGGAAAAGCCCCTCTTGACCTGGTAGAGCAGCAAATTTCAAAACCAAAAATTCTCGAAGAAGTTGCCTCTCACCTTATCTCTCAGGCCTACGATCAAAAAATCAAAGAAAACAATCTCAAACCCATTATCCAACCTCAGATAAAAATTACAAATCCGCCCATCACCCTCGAAAAAGATTGGGAGATCGAAATCATTGGTTGCGAGTTGCCGGAAATTGAAATTGATCCAAAATATCAGCCTCAAGTCATCAAAATTAATTCTGCACCAGAAAAAAAAGAGCCCAAGGCCGAAAATGATCATGACCACAAACACGACAAATTGGACGAAATTTTAAACACGCTAATAAAACACTGCCGCGTCGATCTGCCCCCGATATTAATCAACTCTGATATCGAAAACCGCATGTCTCAGTTAGTCGATCAAACCTCCCAGGCAGGCATTACCGTTACCCAATATCTCAAAACCAGAAATCAGACTCTTGAACAATATAGGGCCGTCTTAACCCAGCAAATAGTAAACGAGTGGACCGTAAATCTTGCCATCGACAAAATCTCAAAAGATCAAAAAATGGAAGTCACCAAAGAAGAGACTGAGGCCCTTCTCAAACAAAACCCCAAAATGGCCAATAACCCAAATCTGGTTTACTACCTTATCACTCAGCAAAAGGTTTTTGACTACCTTCAACACCTCAGATAACTAGCTATACCAAAATATATCTTTTCAAGCTAATTAGTGTTATAATACTTGCCATGGCAGGTGGGTATTTACTTAAACCAAGTACCAACAAAACCGGTAACTACAAAGTTAACGGTTTTTCAAATGAAATAATTAAAGGGGACCGTGATGAAGCACCAAAGAAAAAAACTGGTCTAATGGGTATTTTAGGTCTCGGTCAAAGTGTAGAAATCAGCAAACCGAAGCTAAGCTGGGGAAACGAGTTTTTGGGCGGAGTAAGTCACCTTCAACAGGAAGAAAACCTTTTGCTCAAAAATCAACAAACCGAGCTCAAAAAAACCATCGAGTCCCTCCAACAAGAAATCAAAAAGCTCATCAAGGCCACCGATAGCCTAAATACCGATGTCGAAAAAATCGCCCTCGAGCCGATTGTAGAGGTCAGTGAGTATCAGCTTCACTTCCTTGACCGGGTAAAAATATTTATCGCCAACCTTCGAAAAAATCTATCTCAGGCCTCAACCTGGCTCGAATCATTCCAATCCAAGAAACGCAAAAAAAATGCCTTCTGGAGTAAGGTAAAAAATAAAAAGGAAGGGGGAGAGCAATATCTTTTTAGCGGTGAGCACTCCGCCGCCCGCTCCACCTCTTAATTTTTACTATTTCACCAACAAATCCTTTTTTAAAACACCCGGTCATTGCTCCCACTCACGCATTACGCCTGTCCGCCTTTGGCGTAAGGGGATTATTCCCGTGGCAATCTTTCCCACCCCGTCATTGCACCTGCCCGCCTCTGGAGGGGAGGGATTAAGGGTAGATTTCGACAAAAATTATAGATATACTAGGCCATCTCGAGTCTATAGCTCAGTTGGTTAGAGCGCTTCGTTGACATCGAAGAGGTCAGAGGTCCGAGTCCTCTTAGACTCACAAACCCCCTCAAGCCAAAGAGGTCAGAGGGGAGTTTATCCTGAGCGAAGTCGAAGGAAGTCCTCTTAGACTCACCATGCTATACATAAATCAATACTCAACTACATCGCCCGATCGGGCACAAGATTCTCGCCTCTGAATCGGGCCTCCTGTCTGTTTTGTTTTTTCCTATTATTTCTTATAAAATACATCATATGTCAGAACTTAAAGACCTCCGCCATTCCGCGGAACACATTTTAACCCAAACCATGCTCCGGCTTTATCCGGACAAATTTATTATGGCCATGGGTCCCGCCACCGACGACGGTTTTTACTTCGATTTCGAGACAGTAGGGGATTTCAAAATCAATGAATCCGATTTTCCGGTCATCGAGACCGAAATGAAAAAAATCGTCAAAGAAAACCTTCCCATTATCAAAAAAGAAATTACTCTCGCCGAGGCCAAAAAACTTTTTTCCGATAATCCCTACAAACTCGAATGGCTAGATAGCATTACTAATCGTGATGAAGCTATCACCATTTATTCCACCGGTGATGATTTTATTGATCTCTGCGCCGGTCCCCATGTCCGCTATACAAGCCAGGTCAAAGCCTTCAAATTGCTTTCGATAGCCGGCGCCTATTGGCACGGAGACGAAAAAAACAAAATGCTTACCCGTATTTATGGTACCGCCTTCGAGAACAAAGAAGCTTTAGAAAAGTATCTTCTTAACATCGAAGAAGCCAAAAAACGGGACCATCGTAAATTAGGGCCACAACTGGGCTTGTTCTTCTTGGCTGAAACTGCTCCGGGTATGCCCTATTGGCTTCCAAAAGGTACCGTCATTATTAATGAATTGCTAAAATTTTGGCGTGAAGAACACCAAAAACGTGGTTATTTTGAAACGATTACTCCTCAACTAAACAAAAAACAACTCTACGAAACTTCTGGCCATTGGGAGCATTATCGTGAAAACATGTTTATTTGCGACATGGGCGAAGAAGGTACTTACTGCCTCAAACCCATGAATTGCCCCAATGCCATGACCATTTTTCAACAGACAAAACATAGCTATCGGGAATTACCTCTCCGCCTGTCCGACTGCGATGCTCTTCATCGCCATGAAAAATCCGGGCAACTAAGCGGCCTTCTGCGCGTTCAAAAATTTGCCCAGGATGATGCTCATATCTTTGTCACCGAGGCACAAATCAAGGATGAATACAAAAGAATTCTGGAAATTGCCCATCTTTTTTATTCTGTCTTTGACATAAAATTCAAAATTCGACTGGGTACCCGCCCCGATGATTTTATGGGCGACATTGAAACCTGGGACAAGGCCGAAAAAGAGCTTGAACAAATTCTCATCGACAACAAATTTGACTATTTCATTGGCAAAGGTGAAGGTGCTTTTTATGGTCCCAAACTGGACATCCTCATGGACGACTGTTTAGATCGGCAGTGGCAAACCGGGACCATCCAACTTGATTTTCAGTTGCCCCGAAAATTTGATCTCAAATATACCGATTCCGACGGCACCGAAAAAACTCCGGTTGTCATCCATCGGGTAATCTACGGTTCTTTAGAAAGATTTATGGGTATCTTAATCGAGCAGTTTGCCGGTGCCTTCCCAGTCTGGCTCTCACCAATTCAGGCCAAAATAATCCCCATCACCGATAATCAACTTGAGTATGCTCAAAAAATCCAAAATATTTTACTTGAAAGCAATCTTCGGGTAGAAATAGACGACCGGGCCGAAACCATGCAAAACAAAATCCGCTCAGCCGCCATGGAAAAAATCCCATATCTGATCATAGTAGGAGACAGGGAAGCCAAGTCTTCCGACAATCAAATCTCGGTCCGCCAACGGGACGGTCAGGATCTGGGTTCCATGCCTCTGGAAAATTTCCTAAAGCAAATTATCGGGCAAATTAGCACAAAGAGCTTAAACCTGATAAAATAGGCACAATGGCATATCAAAGATCCGACCAAAATTTGCGCTATTACAACACCAACAATCGTATCAGCGCCGCAACTGTCCGGCTTTTGGACGAAGATGGTAAGCAAATAGGTATTGTTCCTCTTGCTGAAGCTCGTCAAAAGAGCTTCGAAACCGGGCTTGACCTGGTAGAAATTGCCGCCCGCGCCGTCCCGCCGGTGGTCAAGCTCATCAGTTTTACCAAATTCAGGTATCAGGAGGCCAAAAAGCTAAAATCCGAAAAGAAAGGCATAAAAGGCGGCGGGCTAAAAGAAATCCAAATGACACCCTTCATCAGTCAAAACGATTATGAAACCAGAATTAAAAAATCACAAAAATTTTTAACTACTGGAAATAAAGTCAAATTAAGTATAAAATTCCAAGGTCGCCAAATTGCCCGAAAAGAATTTGGCTATAACTTGGTTGAAAAATTCAAAAACGACCTCAAGGAATACTCTGTTCCCGAAGGTGAACCAAAATTAATCGGCAAAAGATTAATGTTTACTCTGTCGCCTTCCACCAAAAAGAAAGCGGCTACAAAAAATGAAGAAAGTCAAAAATAAGCTAAAAACCAGAAAATCTGTCAGAAACAGGTTTGAAGTCACCAAAAATGGTGTTGTTCTACGTATGTCTTCATTTAACCGGCATCTTCGCCGCAAAAAAAGCAAAAAACAGCTCCGCCGGCTCAAAGGTAAGCAACCCGTCCTCGGCCGATTCGCCATAAAGGTTAAAAAGCTCCTGGGAAGAGCATAACATTATAGTTTTCTCCCTTGTCAAAGGGAGAATTAAAGAGGGATTTATGAGAGTTAAAACAGGCACAGTCCGCCACGCCGGACATAAAAAAATACTTCAGCAGGCAAAAGGGTTTTGGATGACCCGTCACAAAAGGTTCAAAGTCGCCAAAGAAGCTGTTATGCACGCCGGCCAATATGCCTACGAGGGCCGTCGCATTAGAAAAAGAGACATTCGCCAGATTTGGATTGTCCGTATCAACGCCGCCCTCAAACCATTCGAGATCAGTTACTCCAAATTTATAAAATCTCTAAAAGACAAAAAGGTCGATCTCAATCGCAAAGTCCTCTCTGATCTTGCCACCAACAATTCGGACGCCTTCAAAGCCATCGTTACCTTTATCAAATAAGCACGGGGGCTACTTTAATATTAAAGCTCCCTCCACCGGGAGCTTTTTTAATATAAAATAGACTATAAACTATCAAATGAACCAAGATCTGATCAAAGTGTTGGCCGATTCCAGCACCAAAATTCTTGCCGCAAATACCTCCGATGACCTCGAAAAAATTCGCATCGACCTCCTTGGCCGCCACGGCCTGATAAACCAGTTATTTTCTCAAATAAAAGTTGCCTCTGATCCCAAACAATACGGTTTTGACCTTAACCATCTCAAAAAACAAATTGAGCAATTACTCTCACAAAAATCAGCCGATATACAGCCAATAATAAGCCCAACAAAGTTAGAAACCAAAGATTCAATTTTTGCCTTACCAAATGTCGGCCATCTTCATCCCATCACTCAAACCGAACGTCAGATAAACAACCTGTTTCGCAAGTTAGGTTTTTCTGTTTACGATGGTCCCGAAATAGAAACCGACGAATTTTGTTTTCAACGGCTTAACGTTCCGGCCGATCACCCCGCTCGGGAAATGCAAGACAGCATTTATATAAAAGAGCCGGATTATTTATTACGCACCCAAACCTCATCTATCGAAGCCCGGCTTTTATCATCCGAAAAACCACCCTTCAAAGCAGCTTTTCCGGGCAAAACCTATCGCAACGAAAAAGTTACCAAAAGTAACCACTTTATCTTTCACCAATACCAGGGAGTTGCCGTGGACAGGCATATAACCCTAAAAGATCTTATCGGTACTTTTGACCTCCTGTTCAAAGAGCTATATGGACCCGATGTCAAAGTTCGCTATCGGTGCAAATACTATCCCGAGGTAGAACCTGGTATGGGGCTAGATCTCCAGTGTTTCAACTGCCACGGTACCGGCTGTCCTATCTGCAAAGGCGCCGGTTGGATGGAAATGGGCGGATCCGGCATCATCCACCCCAAAGTTCTCCAAATGGCCGGCATTGACCCCAAAGAGTGGCGCGGGTTTGCCTTCGGTCTTGGTCTCGACCGTTGGGTTATGGCCAAATTCAATATCAAGGACATCCGCACCCTGCTAGGCGGCAATCTTGCCTACAAACCAAACGAACTATGAAACTAATTATTTCTGAGTTAAAAAAACTATTACCAAATTTATCCGTAGATCCGGAAACCCTACGCGACGATTTAACCATGTTGGGCCATTTTGCCTCCGGATTGAAAAAAATTGATGGCGAAATCGTCTTTGATCTGGAAATCCGCCAAAACCGAGCCGATTGTCTCGGCTACTACGGCCTCGCTCTCGACCTATCCGTTTTTTATAATATTAATCTAATTTTACCAACACATCCAGTTTTACAGATTACAGACCTGCCCGCCAGTCAGGCGGGTTACCGATTACCAATTACCATAAACTCCCCCGATGTTAAGAGAATTCAGGCCATCAAAATCTCCGATCTAAAAATTGCCCCTTCACCAAATTGGTTAATTAAGTTTCTCACTCTTCACGACATCAATCCCATCAACAACCTCGTTGACCTCACCAACTACGCCATGTTGGTTTATGGCATCCCTTGTCATGCTTTCGATACGGCCAAGACCACCGATAATTTGATTTGGGAAAACAATTCAAAATACAAAAGTCTTGTTTCCCTCGACGGCACTACTCTGGCATTAAAAGATAACCTCATTATTAGCAATCCCCATGAATGTCTGTCTTTGGGGTTTATTGGAGGTAAGAATTCGGGCATCGAAAATTCAACGGGCGATACTATTTTAGAAATGGCCATTTACAACCCCACCCGTATCCGCGCCGATTCCCGTAACTTAAAAACAATTACCGAGGCATCCATTCGTCTTGATAAGTTTTTAGACACCGAAACCATACCTCAAGCTTTCGCTTTTTTAGTGGACAATGTTTTAAAAATTTGCGGTGGCACTGTTTCTAGCCAATTATTTGAACAATACCCCCAAAAACCCAGTCCCATTTTTATCCCTTTTGATCCGTCCAAACCATCCCAATACGCCGGTATAAATATCCCTGTTAATTTTTCGGTTGATATATTAACCCGTCTTGGCTGCAAAATTAATGCAAATTTAGTCACTCCGCCGTCTCTCCGAAAAGATATCACCATCGAAGAAGATCTGATCGAAGAAGTCATCCGATTTTACGGCTACAACAAAATCCCCCTTGATACCCCAATCTCTGCCAATCCTCTAGCGGATATCACCCCAAAAATTCTGCATTTAATCGAATCACTCAAAGACAGTTTGGTTTCCCTTGGCTACGACGAAGTCCGTTCCTGGCCTCTCGTTCAAAAACCATTATCCCGAAACGCAATTTATACCCAAAATTCCATAAATTCTGAATACCCGGTTTTAAGGGAATCAATTGTTCAATCCCTCAAAAACCAACTGGACCAGTTCAATCGATACAAATTACCCCAACCCCGCTTTTTCGAAATCGGCAAAATATATTATCAACAAGACAAAGAGTACCGCGAAAAATACGCTCTTGGTATTTCCAGTCACGATTCCGACAAGCTGATTTCCGACATCGAAAGCATATTTCAAAAAAAGTTTTCCACTTTTAACTCCCAAAAAATGCAAAACCAACTTTTTGTTGAAATTATTCTCGACGATCTAGAAAAACCAATAGCTTATCTCCCAAAAAACACCACCAATACCGCCATCGAGCTCACTTCTCAGATTATTACTCTCGACGCCAACGTTACATTTGATTCTCGACAGGATCCCATTTCTCTAATCCGGCAATACACCAAAACTATTGGTCCTCAATATCTTTGGCAAATTATCGTCACCGACGAATACCAGGACCAACCGACGGGCAAATATCGTTACACTTTTCGTGTCTCCTATTACAACTGCGACGACAAAACCGCCAAACAGCTCCATCTCAAATCTTTCGACCTGATCAAAATTTAAAGTCAAAACTCCCCGTCAAATGACAAGCTATATTCTCCCTTGTCAAAGGGAGAAACCCCGAAAAGGGGAGAGGGATTATAAACCGGTCGTTCCCACAGTTGGTACCACCGTTGGCACAATAGTCACCGTCGCCATCATTGTTGGTGTCGGAATAGTTACCGTTGGTGTTGCTGTTGGTGGCACGGGGGTAATTGTAGCAGTAGGGGAGGGGCTCCAATTCCAGGGCAAATTTACACCGATACTTACGTCAGCCACCCCGAAGCTTCCGTCTTTATCAACCGCCTTAACCTTAATTTTATAAAGCCCATCTTTTAAACTAACCTTGGTTTCATATGGCTTCTCAGTCCACACTTTCTTTTCCTCATCGTTAATCCACATTTTGACCTCAACAATCTTTTTCAGAGATGAGGTGTGAACCTTCACCTCAAAATCATTCCCCACTGTCGTTTCATGGTACGGATTATCAAATCCGATACTCACCATCCCGTCAGTCCGACAATAGTCTTCCGGGGGGTTATATTTATTTTTATCAGCTTGTTGACCAATCCACTCGTCTATTCCTTCCTGCCACCTATTTCTCCCATCTTTCGAAACAGGATCTTCTTCGGCCAATTTTATATATTCCTTTTCTTCGTAATTATTCGAGGCGATATCCTGAGGCGTCGCCAACCCCGCCTTGTCACCCTTACACACTCTCAGCTTCATATGAATCGGATCCGAAATTTTCGGCTGCGTTCCGTCAATAAAATATTCTGTCCTGGAGGGAAAACCGTCATGTGCCGGATATCCGGACAATCTGTCAACTTCCGCCGACACAATCCTGTCCGGGATGGGAAAATCCTGTTTTGGTCGTGTTGGAACTATCAAAAGCATAATCCTTTTCCAGATGGGGCTAGCTCCGGAAACACCCGAAGCCACTTTCAGCATTTGGCTGTTATCGTTGTTTCCCACCCAAGTGGCCACCAACAAGTTCGGTGTCCAGCCGATCGCCCAGTTATCACGTTTATCATTAGTCGTTCCGGTCTTTACCGCCACCTGATAATTTGGAATTATCAGCCCATTTACCGCCCCAAAAGTTATTTCTCTTGCAGAATTATCAGACAAAATATTGGATATAATAAATGCCTCTTGCGGCGTCATTACCCTTTTGGAATCAATCTGTCGAAACTCCTCCATCACCCGACCGTTGCTATCCTCCACCCTAAGCACCCCCGTCAGCTCTTTTTTCCATCCCGTATTGGCAAACGAGCTATAAGCCGCCGCCAATTCAATCATCCGTACTTCCGCCCCACCCAAAGTCACCGCCAGTCCATATCTTGACAGATTTTCTTTTGTCGGTTCCAAAGTTGTCAAACCCATCTCAAACGCCTGCTGCAGCATCTTCTCCAGTCCCACATTGGCAAGCATTTTGACCGCTGTCGTGTTTATAGAATTGCCCAGGGCATTTCGCAAAGAGATCGGCCCCAAAAATTTACCGGTATAGTTCTGTGGTTTATAATCTTTCTGTCCCTGCGTACCGGCAAAAGTTACTGGCGTATCCATAATCAAACTCCCGGCCGTCCACCCCTTTTTAATTGCCGTCAGATAGGTAACCGGTTTAATAGCCGATCCGGGCTGCCTTAGTCCCTGTGTCACTACATTAAAATTACCGTCTGTTTTATCCGAATTGTACCCCCTCGACCCCACCATCGCCAAAACCTGTCCGGTCACCGGATCAACCACCAGAGCCGCCCCGTTACTTATACCCATTTTTTCCGCTTTATCAATTTCCTCCGCCACTATCTTTTGCACTTCGTCCTGCAGCTTCAAATCAAGTGTGGTAGTAATTTTCAAGCCTCCGCCTTCAACCACATCCTCGCCGTACTTTTTTGCCAATTCCTCTTTAACCCAAAAGATAAAATGGGGCGAGACAATCTGGCTCGAGTTATCAAAAAACTTATAATCCACAGATTGCTTTATCGCCTCATTGTACTGATCCGTGTTTATGTATTCGTCCTGCAGCATTCGATCCAAAACATGTTTAGTTCTGGCCACATAGGCCTTGGGCGTCGTCGAAAAAGGACTGTACACACTCGGTCTTTGGGGTAATCCTGCCAAAATCGCGCTTTCCACCAGATTCAATTCAGACACCGGCTTGCCAAAATACTGTTCGGATGCCGTTCCCACCCCCCAGGCTGTACCACCATATGGAGCCTCGTTCAGATACATCAAAAGTATCTCGTCCTTCTTGTATTTGGCCTCAATCTGCATCGCCAAAATCAATTCTTTAATCTTCCGCGTTACGCTCCGCTCCGAAGTCAACAAAACATTTTTAACCAGTTGCTGAGTTAAAGTCGATCCTCCGGTTAAATGGCCCAGCACAAAATAGTTTTTTACGATTCGAAAAGGGGTTAGCGGGTCAAAACCCTTATGGCTATAAAATTCCTTATCCTCCACTGCTACGGTCGCTTTTTTCAAATAATCTGGTATCTCTTCCCACACGATAGGTGTTCTTTTAATATCCTTGTAGACATCATACAAAAGCTCCCCGTTTCGGTCAAAGATTTTACTGGAAAATCCCTCCCTTCTGACTACTTTGGACGGTGTCGGCAAATCCTTGGCATACCAGGCAAACAGCACAAAAATTCCTACAAACCCCGCCAAAATCATCACCAACGCAAAAACAAAAAATCCCATCAACAATCGACGCCTATCGATTTTCGGTCTCTTTTTTAACATATCGCAAATCTTTCTTCTTATTTTATCCACACACTTAAAAAGGGAACCATCCCGGATAATAATAATATCACCATTGCAAAAACCAATACAGCTTTCTTAATGGTTTTAGCCTTTACTTTCATAAGCAATGATAACATAGCATATGAATTCTCTGTCCGAAATCCCGCTTCTGGGCCCAAAGACCATCGAGAAACTAAAAAAACTAAATATCCACACCCCCGCAGATCTGATCAATCACTTTCCAGTTAGATATATAGACTTTTCAAAAATTACCAAAATTTCGGATTTAGAGCTAGACTCTAGCTCAACTGTTACCGGAAAAATAATTAGTTTTCAAAATATTTATACCCGCTATGGGAAAAATATCCAAAAGGCAGTCGTAGCCGATCAAAGCGGCCAAATCAATCTAATCTGGTTTAACCAACCCTACCTTTCAAAAAACCTGCCCATCGGCCAAACTTTTAGTTTCGCCGGCACGGTTTCTCTTTTCCAAAACAAAAAAACCATAATAAGTCCGGAATACGGAGCTTACAATACCGGCAAAATTATCGCTGTTTATCCCGAAACCAAAGGTCTGTCGTCAAAATGGTTTCGCAAAATTATTCAAACCAATATTCTCTCGCTATCCGCCAATATAACCGAAAATTTACCCGCCTTGATCTTAAAAAAATTCCACCTTGTAGATAAAAAACAAGCTTACCTCCAAATCCACATTCCCTCAGGCGTTGCCCATCTCAACCTGGCCCGAAACCGTCTGGCCGTCGACGAGATTCTCTCTCTGCAAGCGCTCTCTTACTTGAAAAAACAAAAATGGTTAACCTATCGGCCCAAAAAGATATTTAAATTATCCAAGATTTTTGACTCCCAAATCACTGACTTTATAAAAACTCTGCCCTTCAAACTCACCAAAACTCAGGAAATTGCCTGGGAGGAAATAAGAGGGGACTTAACTTCAAAAACCGCCCCCACTAATCGTTTACTTCAGGGCGACGTCGGCTCCGGAAAAACTATTGTTGCCATGCTTTCCTGTATTTTAGCCTCTCAAAACAAAAGCGTTTCTCTTTTAATTGCCCCCACCGAGATTCTAGCCAAACAGCATTTTGACAATTTTTGCCAATTATTAAATCACCAAAAAATCCCCGTCTATCTTCTTACCGCCCATTCAAAAATCGACCTCAAAAAAATTGAAAATAATTCCGTTCTCGTTGCCACTCACGCCGCCATCTTCAAAAAATCCGAGTTAAAAAGAAAGATAGGGTTACTCATAATCGACGAACAACACAAATTTGGTGTCGAACAAAGATCCTTCCTCTCTTCTTCTTCCAATCCTCCTCATTGTCTCACCATGACTGCCACCCCAATCCCTCGGACCATCAGTCTGACTCTTTTAGGAAATCTTGATCTCTCGCTTCTCGACAGTCTCCCCCAAAACAGGCTAAAAATAAAAACCTTCCTCGTCCCCAAAGCCAAATCAGTCGACTGTTATCACTGGATTAAAAAAACGGTTCAAACTACCCATCAACAGGTTTTTTATGTCTGTCCTTTTATCGAACCCTCAGAAACTCTCTCCACCGTCAAATCAGCCATCCACGAGTTTGATCACCTCAAAAATACTGTCTTTCCCGACCTGAAACTCGATCTGATTCATGGCAAAATGAAAACTCCCGACCGGGAAAAAATCATCAATAAATTTCGGGAAAACAAAACCAACATTCTCGTCACTACTCCGATCATCGAGGTAGGAATAGATATTCCAAACGCCTCTGTCATCGTCATCCAATCGGCCGACAGATTCGGCCTGGCCCAACTTCATCAGCTTCGTGGCCGTGTCGGCCGAAGTTCAAATCAAAGTTACTGCTATCTGTTTACCGAGTCAGACAACGAAAAAGCAATTAAGCGCCTAAACTATCTTGCCGAAAACCACCACGGCCAAAAAATTGCCGAATATGACCTTAGTCTCCGGGGTCCGGGTGAAGTCTTTTCCACTCTCCAACACGGCTTCCCCTCACTAAAAATCGCCTCATTTTCCAATGCTTCCCTCATCAACCAATGTCAACAGATTCTCAAATACATTCTCGATACAACTCCTGCCTTTGACTTACATCAGTTAGTCAATCACACCTTTTTCAACGATTCTCTCTCCTCATAGAACTCTATTAAACTTGATTACTTTTTATTGTATTATGATATGGATAATATAAATAAATACTCTGTACAAATAGTGCTAAACATCTCATATATGTATTGACCAAAAGGTATTTTACAGTGTATACTATAGTCAATCAACGCTCCGGTCATGCGAAAGCCCACCGGAGTTTTTTGTGTCATAATACACTCAATGAACAGTAATAAAGTAGCATTATTTATCGATGGAGAGAACCTAAGACACTATGTGGAGCAAGTTTTGCTAGATGGCGGCTTTAAAAAACACGAATTTTCTATCCTAAACATTGATTTTGAGAAAATGTTTAAAGGTGCTTTGAGTGGTTTAAACATAGTAACCAAAATATATTATTCTGCAAAACTTCAGGTCACACCCGAAACAGAAAAAACTTCCCGGTTGTTAGTCAACAAACAAAGATTTTTAAAAACAAGGTTAGAAAAACAAAAGTATCAGTTTTTAATTGCCGGAAAAGTAAGGCCACAACTTATAGACGACGGCAACAAAAAGAAAATTGTATTCAAAGAAAAAGGTGTTGATGTTCGCATTGCAGTTGACCTAGTAAAAAGTGCGTTTGATCGTAATTTTAATACCGTTGTTTTGTGTAGTTCAGATTCTGATCTTCAACCGGCAATAAAAGAAGCCAGAAGTCGGGGGCTAGAAATTATTTACTTAGGATTCGAGTCAATGCCAAACAAGGGGTTAACCTTTACCACCAATAAAACAATTTTACTCAGGAGTTCTGAGATAATAAACGCCATCGACAAAACCACTCAGCTTGAAGCCTTTGATCTTCAAAAATAATCTGTCAACTCTAATCTTGACATCCACTAGATGGGCTTATAAAATACAGTTATGTCACCAATAATAGAGATAAAACCGGACCCAGACCAAGGAGAGACATTCAAACCAATATCTGTCCCCGTTTCTCGGAAAACAGTACCATCCATAGTAACCGCTTTATGCCTGGCACCGGCAATAGCAAATGATGATGCTTCTAAAGAACAAGTTAGGGAAGCTTTAGTGGATCTAGCTCGAGCGTTTCGAAGAACTTTTTCGCGATAACCATAGTTAGTTAATTGCCAGTCAACTTTCTACTTTCAACTTTCTACTTTCTACTCTATAATACCCCTATATGACAGCCTTACCTAAACATTGGCCATCCAGTCGCCGCCAGGGAAAAAGACGTGCCAGTCAAACCGGCCCAAAACTTCAAAAAACCGTTAGCTGCAAACACTGCGGCCAGCCAAAAATGGCCGGCTATCAATGCTCAAACTGTAAACAGTGAAAAGTAAATTCGACCCCCGTCATATAAAAAGGATCAAAAACATGCAGGCGCTTTTTGCTCACGCCTGTAGAAACTCTGAACCGATCACCCAAGATACCGCCGACATTATTGCCCACCTCCCGGAAATCGATACCATAATCCAGGAAAATGCCCCCAAATGGTCAATCGACAAAATAAATCGAATCGATTTAAGTATCCTAAGATATGCTCTTTGGGAATTAATTTTTCAAAAAAAAGCCCCCCCAAAAGTCGCCATCGATGAAGCCATCGAAATGGCAAAAGAATTTGGCACCGAAACCTCCTCCTCTTTCGTCAACGGAGTAATCGGTTCAGCTGCCAACAAATTGGGGCTACTGGAACAAAATGCCCCACAACCAGAACCAAAATCAGCTTGAAAAATTAATCGGCGTAAAATTCAAAGATCCCCAAATCCTCAATCAGGCGTTAATCCATCGGTCATATCTCAACGAAAACAAAAATCTCATGTTACTTTCAAACGAAAGATACGAATTTTTGGGTGACGCCGTTTTGGAAATGTGGATTTCCGAAACCCTTTTTAAAATGTTCCCGCACTATAGCGAAGGGGACCTCACCAACCTCCGTGCCCTAATTGTCTGTACCCAAAATTTAGCCCTGGTCTCCGCCTCCTACAACCTTGGCGACTATATCTATTTGTCAAAAGGAGAGGAAACCCACGGCGGCCGGACCAACACCTCCATCCTGGCCGATACTTTCGAAGCCGTTCTCGGCGCCGTCTTCCTCGATCGTGGTTACAAAGTCTCCTTTGAGTTTCTAAAAACTGCCCTCTCAAAAAACGTAACCGAAATCGCAAAACAAAAAATTTACAAAGATCCCAAAAGCATTTTCCAGGAAATTGCCCAGGAGGTTAGGGGAGTCACCCCTCACTACCAAACAATCAGTGAATCCGGTCCCGACCACCAAAAAACTTTCGAAGTCGGAGTATTTTTAAATGATGAGATGATCGCCTCCGGCACCGGTAATTCCAAACAAAAAGCCGAAGAAAACGCCTCCCAAAAAGCCTCCGAAATCATCTCCGGCTAAAACTCCATTACTTTAAACTTTCGACAAATTAGGTTATAATCCCCCATATGCTAAAAATTAAACTTACTCCAAGAGGGACAAAACATCACCTCAGTTACCGGATAGTTGTCTCCGAAGCCAGAAGCAAATATAACGGAAATTTTGCCGACGATCTCGGCTTCTATACTCCCCAAACCAAAACCCTGCAAGTCAACAAAGAAAAAATCGTTGATTGGCAAAAAAAGGGGGCCATCCTTACTGTCGGCGTAGATAAACTTTTGAACCCCAAAAAAATTCCTAAAAAAACTAAAAAAACCACCAAAGATACTAAAGCCGAAACTCCGAAAGTAGAGGAAAAAGTTAAAGAATAATTATGGCCAAAATCACCGAAACTCTCGAATATATCGTAAAAGCCATTACCCCCGCCGATTCAGCTATCACCATCGAAGAAAGGGACGAAAACGGTCTTTTAATTCTCGAAATTGTTGCCCCCACCGAGCTTATCGGGCAAATCATCGGGAAAGAAGGCAAAATAATCAAATCAATCCGCACCATCCTTAACCTGACTTATCCAAATACTAAGTTTACTCTCGATATCAGGGGTTAAACGGATCTTTCCTGTCGTATTTTACAAATGTCTTTTTCTCGTCACTTTCCCCCAGTTCGATTTTCGCCCGTGGAGTATCTTCAATCGGGGTAAAGGCGGAAAGTTTTTTTAGCACATCAGTTTCTTCCTGTTTCATAACCAAATCCGCCAACGAGATGTTGGCTGATTTTTCCACCGTCTTTTCGCTCAAATAGTACGAGGACATATCAAGAGTCAGCTCCATTACCTGTCCCACCGACCGGACGTTAAAACTATCTATCGACAAAATCGGCAAATTTCTCTCAATCCCCAAAAGTAGCCCCAGATACCCCTCCTTGGGGCCAACAATAACCACTTTAATAGGTAGTTTCGGCTCTACTTCATTCCGACTCACGGTTCCCGGGCTGATCATAAAACTTTCCACCACAAAACCATGCTTTTCCGATATTCTCCGGATTATATTAACCAGATAGTACGAATCCTTCCCGTTCATCAGCGCGCTTTCCAAACTTTCCGCCTGGCTTTTCATTTCCGCCTGATCAACCTGTGTTAAATAGGCAATCTTTTCCCTAAGATCTTTTGTCTTTTGCGCAAATTTACTCGATTCTCCCTTCATCGAATTCATTTGCTCAATTCTGGGCGTCACCACTACATTTATGCTTATTAGCACAATTATTACCAATATGACCGGCCAAATATAAATAACCAACAAATTACCTTCAATCCCAAAAACCTTATCAGGGAGATTCATTTTAAAATATTTCATTTTATCTTCACCTCCATATCAAAAGTCCATCCTTTTTCAGTTGAATACACCAACGAATTTAGCTTTGCCGACATAAAACCCTCAGACAAACCGTCGTTAACATCCCGAACAATTTCCTCCAGTGTATCTACCTCTTTCCAATCAGGCACCACCCCCGAAACACTAAAAATTTTTTGGCTTTTAAGTTCATATTTGTCCAGGTTAATCACCGATGGAAACAAAGTAGTTACCGTTTGAAAAGCTTTCCCATACTCAAACCTTTTGTTCAATATTTCTCCCACAATTTTTGCCCGATATTTCAGTTGTTCACTGTTTAATACTGCATCAGAGATTCCCTGAAAATCTGTTACCGCTTTCTTATATTTCTTTTCATCTGCCACTAGAGCCATTTTTGCCAAAAACCAAAACAAAAAAACAACCACCAACCCCAAAACCCAGAGCACCGAGATCAAAATCATTACCCTACTTACCTGGGACTTAACTTTGATTCTCGCCGCCTGAAATTTTGCCTGAGATGGCAACAGGTTTAAATCCGCGCTCATACCAACCCCCTTAATCCTAGCCCCACCGCCAGACTAAATCGACATCCCTCAGACGCCAAATTTATCGGTATCACTAGCTTAGTCGTGTCAATATGCAAAAACGGTTGGATAACCTGCACCTCCACTCCCAATAATCTGGTTATCTCTTCAGCCAATCCCGGCAAATTAGCCCCACCACCGCTTAAAACTAGCAAATCCACCGGCCGACCCTGCTCTTCCAGAAAAAGTGACATTGCTTTTCTGATCTCATCCGCCATGTTACTAAACACCGGCGCAATCGCATTTTTAATCTTGCCCTCCAGTTCCATTTCCTTCATCCCATATGCTTTTTTGTATTCTTCCGCCGAGGCCATATCCAACCCCAAGTTAACCGAAATTGCCCTGGTTATAGACTCACCCCCCACCGACATTGATCGAGTAAAGGCAATATTCTTTTTGTTCAAGCTAACAATGTCAGAATACTTTTCTCCCATATCAATTAGCATTATCCCTTGCACGTTCGATACCGAGCTATTCAAAACCCTCTTCATCGCCACCGCCGGAGACTCCAGTGCCAAAAGTTCCAATCCCGCAAATTTAAACAATTTAACATACGCCTGAATTAGTTCATTTCGAGCCGCAATTGCAAATACTGCCAATCTTCCGGCACTATCTTTTTCGACAATTTCATAATCTATCGACACCTGGTCAAGTGGGTAGGGGACAAAGGTCTCCGCCTCAAACTTCAACGCATCTCTAATTTCACTGTCTTTCAGTGGCGGTAGTCTAATCAATCGGCTGATTACTTCATCTTCCGGCAGACAAGCCACTACATTTCTGGCTTTTATTTTTAGATCAGACAACAGCAGTCTAATTGCGGCCACCACCTCCTCAACTGGCTTATTTTTAGTTGTACTCTTTATCCAGTCATAGTTGGGGGTTTTTGTCTCCCCGATAGATTCCAAAGACAACCCTGATTTATCTCCGCTTATCTGGACGACTTTTATCGAACCCATCCCGATATCCAAGCCAAAAAAATCACTCATACTCTAAGTATAGCCATACTTTCTCACTTACTCAACACACGGCTGCCAGATGTTATCGCGTCCATCATAAAAAATGGTACTTTATAGCCTCTTACGACCGTTACCTTTTTGTTCACACCAACATTGCTTAAATCTCCTGCCCGTCCCACCGATGTAATCTCCTCGCCCTGAGACGGAAAATCATACGCTGCGTTGCTCATCGATACCCTGGTGTTATTAAACAAAGGTGTCACGGAAACTAAAAGAGTCTTATTCCCCATTCCCAGGGGGAAATTAAAACAGCCCAAAGTCAAAGCCTGGTCAACAAATCCACTCACGCTATCGCTGCCGCCACCGATATTAAACCCATACCTTCCGACCTTATATTCATCCGTTGCTCCGTCTTTATAAAAATAATCAACCTTCAGCGCCCCGACAAAGGCACTGTCAACACATATGTCTACGTCCGTACCGATAAAATGATTCGAGCTGATTGATCCGTCAGTATTATGTTCCACCAACCAAAATAACGCCTTCTGATTCTTCAAGGTATAATTCTCAAAGTTCAACTCGTGAACCCCCACTCCACCCAACTGCCTCACCGTTACATCTGCCCTTTCCTGATTACCAGGATTTGAATAACTGGTTTTAGTCCCTTCAGAGCCAAGATAATAATCAATTCCGGATTCTGCAGCACTAAAAGCTTTCTTTAGCAGCTCCTCGTCGGTATCAATTCTGGTTTCCACCGTCGTCTTTTTGGAAATTGATAGCCCGAATGTCAATACCACCGCCGACACTATAAGCACGATCAGTGCCACCTGGCCACTTTTTCCCTTAATTATAAATTTTAAATTAAGAATTATAAATTTTTTCACTTATCTTCCCTCCTTCCAGCCCGACAATACTTTTGTCAATTCTGCTGGCAAATTAAACATTAAATCCGATCGGTAGTTAACCAAAACTGCCGGTTTTGTGTTGTTTATTATCTTATCAGTATATCCTCTTGTTAAACTAATATCTCCGCCGGGAGTATAAATCACCCCGTTTATCACCAATTGCTCTGCCGAGACTCCTGGTGTCTCAAAGCCACCGTTTGCCAGAAATATCCCGTCCACCTGATTCACCGTCTCTTGGACTGTAATTTTACCCGAAACTACCACCATCAAAAACCCCACAGGATTTCTCACGATGTCCTCGTCAATCGAAAGATTCCCATTCACAAACACCACCCCTGTTACTCCGGCTCCCAAATTACTCCAGACAGTGTTCCCCTCAGATACCACTGCCGGCCTCATTATCTTTCTAAAATAATCATAATCGTATTTTTCTCCTATAACATTGGATTCCAGCCCCCAGTCGTGCACCTCACCATACTTACACAAACTGCCGCAACCCGAGCTGTTAGAAATAATCGGCGCCGCCACCAATCCATTACTACCGCCCAAGCCACCAATAGCGATTGCCGGAATACAAGTGGTGTCAATTGCGCAAGTCACCGGGATATTATCAAGAATGGACACCATTGCCCCGATACCACCCGATGTCACCTGAAACCACGGCCCCTGGTCTGCTGCCGTCACATAGTCTACCTTTATCTTTGGCTCTGTTTGGTAAGGGTTAACCACCTGATTAGTTATGTTTAGCCTGGTTGCTGCCGGGCAATTTTCCAAAACCCTTTCCCCGTCATTCACATCCGTAATCTTTAGCAGTCCGCTCAATACCGGATCCGTCCCAAGTAGCTCAGGGTCAAAATCAGGTGCATATTGTTGCCCAAAAATTAAATGATTTGCATTATCACTGTGATAATCAGAATCATTGTCCGCAGTCATTGTTCTGTTAGAAAATTTGTACAGGGAAGAAACATCTTCATACATCAGTCCGCCAAATCCTACACTGTCCGCAATCGGAATCGAATATCCGGTATGAGGACAGACCGCCAATAGATCGGCGCTACTGTCATAAACAGTTCCGACTACCTCCACCACACAATCCCACACCTTAAATTGTCTATTCATTTCCATCCAACCGCCAACACCTGTACTCAACAGACCTCCCCAGGTATCCTCAGCATAAACAAAAAGATCATAGCCGTCAGTCGCGGCCGGCCAACCACTCAAATCATTAAAGGTTACTGCAAATGTCACTGTCTTATCACTTCCGTTGGTTGTAGCCGTCGATCCAACCGTTACGTTACCACTACGCAAACCGGTCACGCTTATCCCCGCCGTCATATCATAGTGCAAACTCAAATCAGTACCATCACCAAATCTTAGCTCTACTATCTGAATCTCATCATGAACCGGAGAGGTAGAGTTATCAGGGTCGGTCACTGTCACATTAAATTTCACGATTCTCTCACCGGTTGCGGTAAAAAAAACGGGATCACATACATGGTTTCTAATTCCGGTAACAGGAATCTCCGTCGGCGTCGGCGCCAGGGTAACCACTGCCGTCGGCTCTGCTGTTGGCACAACCACCGGATCCATACAGATAGCATATGTTTTCAAATCGGTTGGCCATTCCCTCATCCAATACAACTGCCTGTCAGCCAAATTTTGTTTACACCTCAATTGATAATTTGTCCCCCCCGTCAAGCTAAATTCCGCCGACTGAAAAGACATTGCCTTCCAACCCTCACCGGCGTCA
This sequence comes from Candidatus Shapirobacteria bacterium, assembly GCA_041659325.1. Taxonomy (NCBI): domain Bacteria; phylum Candidatus Shapironibacteriota; species Candidatus Shapirobacteria bacterium. Next base: position 466,449 of record JBAZYN010000001.1, read on the forward strand.
ATGTTAAAATCTACCGAACTACCTTCCGTCGAGATATCTACTGTTCCCATAGAATCGGTTACCTTACAGTCCAAATGGTTCGTAAACGATCCGCCCCTCTGGCTACCCGCCTTGACTAAAACTCCGTTAACAGTTCCGCTAAAAGAAGGAGTAAACGACATTGTCATCCAATCATTCGATATAAAATTTACAGGACTCAAAGAAGCACTATCAAAAGAAACTCCCTGTGGATAAAATCCGGCATCCCCACAGGACGCGACAGTCGGTATCACTGCCCCTGTCGGAGTTGGGGGTGGAGCACAGGCAGCGCAGCTATAACTTCCGCCACCATGTACATATTGACAACTAGCCGGCGACCCGGCACAACCCATATGACAGCAATTTAATTCATATATCTCATTTCCCCAATCCTGAACACAGGTCGACGGGTCCGTTCTTACACCGCAGACACCACATGTACTGTCACACCCCGGATAAGTAGTCACCGGAAGGATACTGGTAGGTGTCGGAACGACTGTCGGCGGCGGTGCCGACGCCGAATACAGACAAGCGATAGAGCCATCTTGGTGATTGTGGTAGACATAATGGTATCCGCCTCCGTCAAGTGTCACCACGTATCCATCGGTAAACATCAGTCCACATACCCCCGCACTTGGACACCCGCAGCATGTATCGTCAAACGTCTTTGCTACAGCCGCCCCAGTAATTGAAGCAATACTTACTCCCGTCCTACTGGCCATATTTGCCTTATCAGTCGCCAAAGCTGTCGCCGCACTAGCCAATACGGATCTAGGTGTGTACCAAAAAACCACAGAAAAAAACAAAACTGCCAATAAAGCTATAAAACCTCTCGAAAAATTCATTCCAACATCAGAATACCATACGGAAATTTTCACTTCAAACGGCCAATGAGATTTTTACCCGTCCCTACTTTGAGTCAAAAAAGGTCAGTCCGGCAAACACCGACTTGCCCAATATACTTTTGTAGCAAACAGTATTTTTGTCCCAAACCGAGCCGCCGGTTACTTGCGGGTTAAAATCAAGTGGATATCCCACCGGATTTGTCTCCTTCACATATATACTTCTCATCGGATAGCCGGAACAAACAGCCGTCCATTTTCCTGTTGAGTCTGTAGTGACCGTACCGCAAGTCCAATGCCTCCCCGAACATGAACCCATGTCAACCCGATGGACCAAAACCTTTGCCGAGGCCAACATTTTACCGGTCTTGTAGTTCTTGACATACCCGGAAACTGTTTTTCTCACCAACTCTTGTCGGGCAAGACATCTTACTAGTCCTGAATTATCAGTATTATAGGTATATTTCATCCCTGCCCCTTCCAAAGCAATTATATAACCGCCCGTTTGCACCTGTGCACAAACCTTACTTGTATTACAACCACAACAACTATCAGAAAAAGTGACACTCTTTGTACTTAATACATAAATTTCACTCGCAGAAAGCCCCAACTTAGAAGACATATTGGCAATACTATTTTTAATTGCCACTCCCTCATCCGCTCTCACATTCTCAGCCGGCTTCAGGCAAAAAACAAATAATGCCAAACATAAAACAGTTGCTACTTTTTTTATTGTCTTCATAATTTTGTACCAGATTATAACTCAACCACCAGACATTGTAAAGTATTATAAGATTAGCAAAATCCGTCTATCTCCCTTCCTTCCACTTCGACACGGAACTGGCCGATACTGAAGGCATTTTAAACATCATATCCGGCCGGTATCGGACCACTACTGCCGGACTGGTATTATTTTTTGCTCCATTACTATATCCTCTTGATAATCTTATATCCCCACCGGGGGAATAGAGTACGCCGTTAATCACCAGTTGATTAGGCGACTTTCCATCTGCCTCAAAACCCAAATCGGCCACATACACCCCATTTATTTCTTTCACCTCTGTATCAACACTAATTTTTCCCGAAACTACCATCATAAAAAAACCTGATTTCGGCATCATTTCTTCGGTAATATCCTCATCAATCACCAAATTCCCCTGAACGTATACAATTTCCTCTCCTTCGCTATATGGTCCAATATCATCTTCATAACTAAGGCTACTTCCCCTAAAAACCTTCCCCACAGAATACTTTTGATAATAATTATCCAGAAAATACTGGTATCCATATCTCTCACCGATTATATATAGCTCCTCCCCCCAGTCTTTGGGAAACCCGTATTTACACTCACTTCCACAGTCAGTGTCATTGTCGATGTTTGGCGCTGCCACCAGTCCATTATCTCCACTTACATCCCTTATTGTCATCGCAGCGACACATCCCATGCTCTTATCGTCAGCACACGTCTCGGGGATACTGTTTACAATTTCTATTCCGGCCGCTATGCCGCCGGCTGTCACTTGAAACCATGCCTCTTGATCTTCCGGTGTCGGAGTTGTTGGCACTCCGGGTACGAAGGTAGTCGCAGGGGAGGGGATTAAAGTTGGAAAGCCTCCCATCGGCGCCACCAACAAACAATATTCTCGACACTCCTCCGAATACAAGGCAACATTTTTACTGAAAGGCGGATTAGGGGCAGTTGCCTCCGGGAGTTCACTCTTACATCCGCCGTTTGAAATCCACAATCCGGCCGATGCGTTCATCAAACTTGTTGGTACCACCACCCTTCCTCTGCTCAAACAATCATATATCGCCACTCTCCAGTCACATCTGCATCTAAAGACTTCGCTATTATAATAATCACTCGCTATCTCCCCCCCGGGATCACACTCCGTCCGTGGTGGTCTTACATCCGTCCAAAAGTCTTCGCATCCGATAGTGCTGGTCTCCCGGTAAACACAATCTGCAGTAAAAGGCCCCACCCCGGCCGGATAAGGGTAGCAAGAGCCGGCATAGGCATCTTTCAAAAAGCCACTAAACATCGACATCAAAATCAAGATAAAACCAATCACATATCCATTCTACAACACTTACTCAGTTCCTATTGTCATCCCCACACTATTTGCCACTGTCAACCGTGCCATCGAGGGCGGACCATTTGGACCGACACATGTAATTCTATTTATTGCCCCAACACCCCAACTGCCGTCACATGCGCTAATCGCGTGTACCCAAATATCATACGTCCCTCCCGGTTCAAAAGTATAATATTTGTAAGTCGTACTCACATCCTCACAAACATCTCCCGGGTTGGTTGGGGTACATGCACTGTTAAAAGAACTTGGCGAATCATCAACCCTCAAAGGATAATAGTCAGCCCCGGCCACCGGATTCCAGGATATTCTATTTCCGGCCACATCACAGACTAGTCCGGCCGGATTGGCAACCGGCTCACAGGCTGAATCAGGGATTGGTGTCGCCGACGGGGCACAAGCCGCGCAATTCCACGACCCCCCTCCGTCTACATACATACAGACCAAGGGTGAATTCAGGCATTCCATGTGGCAACAATTTAATCCATAAACAGAATTCCCCCAATCTACATAACAAGACGATGCCGACACTTTTACCCCACAAACGCCACATGAAGCATCACATAGGGGATAGCCTGGTCCGGGAGTATTGGTGGGAGTAGGGGCTATTGTCCTCGTTGCTGTTGGCGCTCCCGGTACCGGAGTCCGGGTTGCCGTTGGCGTCGGAGTCCGGGTTGCTGTTGGCACTCCCGGTACCGGTGTCCGCGTTGCCGTTGGCGTCGGTGTCCGGGTTGCTGTTGGCACTCCCGGTACCGGTGTCCGCGTTGCCGTTGGCGTCGGTGTCCGGGTTGCTGCTAGCGTCGGTGTCCGGGTCGGAGTCGGAGTCACACAGGAAGCAGACGATATACAGCTCACCGTCCCGCTAAAGCTTTTCTTTCCGTCCCATCGGCTGCAATAAGTCCCATCATTCCTCAAAATTTGATTTGAAGGACAGCTCAAACTCACGCTAGGGCCCGATACCCAACCCGTATTGCAAGCCCCCAATCCACACCAATTTAATCCTGACCACCCGCACGATTCATTCCAAACACTGGTTTGGCAGGCAGGTGCGGGAGTCGACGTCGGCACCGCAACCGGGGTAGAAGTAGGCGGAGTTCCACAGCTTGTATTCTCTCCATTACACTGATCACTTCCTTCACCGGAAACTGTTTTACAAACATAACTGCTGTTACAAGTCCGCCGGCAACAAGAATCGCTATTTGTATAATTACACCCCCCCGCAGGGGTACAACACGACATATTACAAACTCCATGACTACTGTCGCAATTACAAGCCCCCTGGGCAAAAGTAGGACGTGGCGAAAACAAAACGGTACTCAACAAAAACAATAAATACAAAAAAACTATTTTCATATGTTAGGGGCTATCCGATTTATTTCTTAATTACTTTAACTTTATAATTATATTCTTTTGCTAGACCTTTGACTGAATAAGGAAACTCCCCTAGCTGCTCAAAACTCCTGGTCCACTCCTCCCCGGGCAATATCGTCCTCGGCCCCATAAGTTCAAACTCTACCGCCACCATGCTATCGGTTCCGTTTCTAAAGGTAACAAAATCATGAAATCCCAAAATTCTGGACTGATCTTCGGCCGAAAGGCCGTTTTCGCCGATAACAAACTCAAAAGTTTCCGCTTTTTTCGCCATCTCTTCTTGTTCTGGGGTATAAGTAGGTACTATCGCCTCCTTTTCTTTTGGGATAACTTGATTTCGGCTTTTATTACCGATTCCACCCTCTGCAACATATCTCATCCCCACCGATCCGACCAACACCAACACGCCCAAGATAAAAAATACCAATCCCAACGAAACCTTCGCCGTAGCTCCTCTTTTAAACAAATTATCAATCACAACTAAAGATTAAAGTATCCCCGCACCTATGTCAATCGAGGCGGGATCTTTCGATTCCCGCCTCGATTATCTACTTTAAATTCAACTTATCTTACGGACGCCTTCGTCTTGGCGCTCTGACAACCGGTTTGGCTGGAGGATTTTCTACCATAGAATCCCCTACAAACGATTCAGCTGCTCCACAGGATGGTTTTCCTCGCCACAGAGGAGTATCAAGCGGATATTCGGTCACTATCAGAAAAGTGCCGTCATCTAGCCTACCTAAAATTGTCTCTGTCGGGAAGACTCCAGGTCCGTCACCAATCTTAACTGTCTCTGTCGCCGAGGATCTAGGATCACCGCCAACCCAACTGAGTCCGGGTCTTGGTTGCCACGGAGCAGATGGATATGTATCGTCGATTCTACTCACTCTCACGGCTACCCCGCACCTATTAATAGTCCAATCACCAGAACCATTGACACTATAATTTTCCTGTATCGCTAGCTGTCTCTCTATGGGCAGTACCGGCAATACCACTCTGTTTTCCGTATCTCTGGACACACCCCCCTCTTCTGCCTTAGCAACACCACTAACTGCAGCCCCACCAGCACCAAGTAATAATGTCGCCAACCCCACCCTGGCAACATATTCTACAAACCCAACATGTCTTTTAGCAGATCCTTCATTATTTCTTCTAATATTTCTTTCCATTTATTTTTATTTAAAAAATAATTAATTAGCGAACAGACGTAATATAACAAATATTCTAGGACATGTCAATATCATATTTACTCTATCCTTGCATACAATCAATTATATCAAAAAATTTAAAATATTCATTATAAAATATTATACACACCAATTACACACGCCAAAAATCACTCCTCCCATTCTAAAAAAATCAACCCTAAAGAAATTTTCGCCTCCCCCCTATCTCTTTTTTTATCAACACCGCCGCCCCCGTCCGAAAAACATAAAGATTAACTCCTAGTCACAAATAAAGACTAATGAATTACTTCTCGTATGTCAATCGAGGCGGGATCTTTCGATTCCCGCCTCAATTAATTACTTAAATTCAAACCTACTCTGCAAACCCCACTTGCATTGCAAACGATTTACCTTGGTCCGCAAGTTGGTTCTCCCTGCGATAAATCAGTCCCACCCCTATATTCGATCACATATAATACGCCATCCTTTGTCATTGTCCCTACAGGTCTCCACTCATTGCCAAGGCGGCTCTTTCCTCCTGTAGCTTGCCACGGAGCATCCGGATAGTCGGGTGTTCTTGGGCCTTCACCTGGGACGGGAATCGGAGTCATTTGGGTACCTGTTCCACACTCGTCAACAAAAAAACGACCGGCATTACCATCTCTGGCTCTGACCATATAGTCTATTATTATTCCTAATCGTTCACCGAGAGATACTCTCGGCAATACCACTCCACTTTCCTTACCGGTTCTATACGCTTCACTAACCTCTGCCTGAGTAACGCGACCAATAGCAGCCCCACCAGCACCAAGTAATAATGTCGCCAACCCCACCCTGGCAACATTTTCTACAAGCCCAACATGTCTTTTAACGGGTTCTTCATTATTTCTTACAATATTTCTTTCCATTTATTTACTATTTAAAAAATAATTAATTAGCGAGCAACCGTAATATAACATATATTCTAGGACATATCAATATCATATTTACTCTATCCTTGCATACAATCAATTATATCAAAAATATTAAAATATTCATTATAAAATATTATACACACCAATTACACACGCCAAAAATCAATTTCTTATCTTTATTTCCGAGGAAAAGTATTTCGAAACAAAGTCACTCGGGCCACCGCCCGATAGGCCGGAGCTCAAATAAAATCCCACGCTCAAATCGACCACTTTTCCTGTCGATGGGGAAGTCGTCCCGCTGATAAAATTCCCGCAACCGCTCACCTCCACTTCTTCGCCGCTCAGCCGAACGGTATTCGCCGACACCGATGCAATTTGGCTATCTGCCGACTCCACACATTGAATTGTCGTCCCTATGCTCGACAAGGAAACCCAAGATTTATCCGCCGGGTCCAATTCGATTGTCTCTCCCGGAGCATTTATCACGTTTTTTCTGATTTCCGACAATACCCAAGCCCCATTCTGCTCCACCTTATCCGCCCAATTGATCCTGTTTTTCGCCTTAAAAGAATTAACCAAAACGGTAGTTATAGAAGTCAGGATAAACCCCATCACTGATACCACCACCACTATTTCAATCAAACTAAAACCCATCCTTTTAATCTCCCTTTCGTCAAAGGGAGATACCCCCACAATAGTGGGGGAGAGGGATTTTGCTTTTGACTCTTTTCTTCTCATATCCTCGAAAATACCCTATTTAACTTAAGTATCTGCATTTCCTTTGCCGTCCATTGAACTGTTACCGTTACAAGAACACAAGACGGACACTCCACAATAGAGCTATCAGAATTGTTGAAAACAATTGTATATGTATATCCCGGAAACTCTGTCAGTGTTTGCCATGTTGTCGTCGCATACACAAAGGGCGATTCAAAAAATCCCTCCGGGTCAGCTTCTCTGGCTTTCATCATTTTCTCCATTACCACCTCCGCCATCCGGCCTGCCGTCTTTCGGTCAAAACTTCTTGTCTTTGTAGAAACCGAAGACACCAACAGCACCACCACCCCCGAAAGCACCAGTACCACTATTGCTACCGAAAATATTAAATCAACCAGACTTTGACCAAAATTTTTATTATTCATTTATCAATCCCGAAGCAGAAACTCTAACCATCAACCCGCCTCCGCCGGGATCTTCCATCCGGCTCACATCACCGGCAAAAACAGTAAAACCCACTCCCGAATTTACCGGGCTACCGGAAGAATCCACCAGTTTTCCTTCATAAGAAGCAAACCTCAAACTTGTCCCGACCCCAATCATCACCCCCTCGGGAGAAATATCTTTACTAAAATATTGAGCCGCGCCAGCATCGTTTGGAAAAACCGAAACGTTTCCCTCGCTGTCAACAGAAAATGTTACATATTTCAAGTCCGCCACTCCGCTCATACTCTGCCCTGTCATGGCATAATTTCTTGCCATCCTCAGGCTGGTTATCAGCCCCTCCCGGGCTTCTTCAATTTTTTGAGTTGATCCGAATTTGTTCAAAGATACCACCCCCACCGTTATCACCAACCCCATTATTGTTATCGCCACCACTAACTCCACCAAAGTAAATCCCCGTGACCTCACGTTCATATATATAAATCTACCATATTACGTCATTACGATCCTGAGCCCGTCGAAGGAGTGACAATCTTTAAACCTGCGACTTTGTAGGAAAATCACCACAACCTTCGGTCTCGAAATAACGAGCAGTGTTCTCCTTACAGATTACAGATTACCAATTACTGATTACCAAATTTACGGCTGTGTCACCCGATAGTTACAATTTCCGGTCGTACACGATACCGCAGTCGCAATCGTTGTTCCTGTCTCCATCCTGGCATATAGAAAATAGGTGTAATTAGTCTGCCGGTCATAAACATAGGTATCGCTACTCGGCCCAACCGGGTAAGCCGACAAAAACCCTCCCGAAGTCAATACTGATATGCTTGAGTCATCAGGATATGTCGTCCCCACCTGTCTCACCACTTCCAGTGCCATTCTGATTCTCTCCAAATCGGCCTGCCTTCTCCCGTCCCTTGCCTTTCTATTCGTCGTTCCGAAACTCACCGTCGCAATCGCCGTAATTATTGCAATTATAGTTATCACCACAATCAATTCAATCAAACTGAAACCTAGTTTTTTTGTAGTGCCCCTCCTTTCGTCAAAGGAGGGGGTAGGGGTAGATTTAATTCTCATTGTTGATTCTTAACACAATAATGAGTCTTATTGCCAACCCCCGTAAAATTACAGCTAGCATTAATAGAATTTCCTGCAGTCGTATTTTCAAGCTGTGCGCATACGCAATAATCCGGTACACCAACAACAAAACCTCCGGTAACCGTATATGGTGTCACATTCTTGGGATCAACAGGCCAAGCCTGCAAAAAACCTCCGCTGATTAAACCACTACTAAAAGCAGCAACTGTTCCCACTGGTGGATACACTGAATTATTCATCAAATAATACTGCTCCGCCGCCGTCTGAATATTTTTCATATCCTGCATCCTTCTCGCATCCCGCCCTTTCTTTTGCGCGTTCGAATAAGACACCGTCGCAATCGCCGTAATTATTGCGATTATGGAAATTGTTATCAAAAGTTCAAACAAAGTAAAGCCTGTCTGCCGAAAGGCATGGCCATTTTTTATTTTTTTCATTTTATTTTGCGCACACAACAAATAATTTGTCTGTAGTTCCGGCAGCCAATCCGCATACTCCCGTATTCGCTCCGCAATCTATCTGGGATTTTATATCCTCATCGCCGCTTCCCGCGTCCAAACCCACACACAAATCAAAAGTCTCACCGGCCGCATCAACTGTATAAGTGCACCCAATCCCGCTCATCCCCGGAAGATAGCTAGCCAACGTGGCCGACAAACCTGCACAGGTAGAAAACCCAACCGGATACGATTGATGCTCGTTGTAGTACATTCTCAGGGCATTTTTAACTGCATTGAGATCAGAAATCCGCTGGGTATCTTTGGCCCTCTCTCTGGCTCCCATAAAATTCGGCAACAATATCGCCGTCAGGGTAGCAATAATCGAAATCGCCACCAAAAGCTCAATCAGGGTAAATCCAAGTTTTCCGTTTTTCATAATTAAATGTTAATAGATAGTTAAATCCGGATCCAACGGATCATTATTAACACTGGATATCGCAAAACAAAAAGCATTATTTCTCCCGCACGCAGTGTAAAGCAAGTCTCCGCTTCCGTCTTTAAGACACTCCGGATCATTGGTGTTTTCCAGGATTGTATACAAAGAAAACTTTTTTTGGTCAGGAGACACTACATAGCAATACTGAGTTGGGGATGGCAGTATATTTTCTTTTGGTACCACCTTCATATATGTATACCCGGTAAGATCTTTCAATTCCAATCCCCACAATACATTTAAGCCCCTCCCTCCCTCCAAATCAGTCGCTATCGGATATTTCCCATAATCGGCATAATACATCTGCAGGGCCTTGGCCACCGAGCTGATATCGGTCTTCCTTTGTGAATCGGCCGCCCTTTTCCTGGCCAAAGTAAACTGTGATGCCGTGATTATCGTCAATATCCCCATAATGGTTATTACCACCAAAAGCTCAATCAGGGTAAATCCATTTTTACTTATTTTTATCATTGCTACTTAATCATAACAGATTTGTTAACTCACTCTCGACAACCCAACGCCCCCCACCATTCCAGTCCTCCTCCGGGGCAAAGATCAATCTGGCAGTCAGTACTTGGCGCCCAATAACAATTTGCCCCCGAGCAATTGGCCTGTTTCCAATTGCCTTCGTCCAGAACCCTACAGGCGTAGTTACAGATATCACCACAGGATTCGGGATATACAGTTGTATCATACCAATTGGCATTTGGACTGGAAACTCCATAATTTACCGGCGAAGAGGTATATGCCCCTGCTCCCGATATACCCCCCCAGCCAACAGGAATATCCCGATCGGCCAAAAACTCTAAGTAAGCATACGCTCTATATTCATCCGGGCAGCTGCTACTGGAATCCACAATTATTTCATACGGGTCACCATCCGGATCGCACGGCCACGGAGTCAACCAGGGAGAAAATATAATTCCGCTATCACAATTTACCGGATTCTGTAATTCATCAACTTTCGCCTGGTTGGGATAGCATCCCTTGTCGTTGTAATATTCCTCAAACGCAGTCTTAATCCTCGACAAATCTTTTTTTCTCCTGGCATCCTTACCCTTATTAACCAGAGCAATTGGGTTAATAATCCCGATTATAATCACCGACATCAGGGCAATTATTGACATCACTATCAACAATTCCGTCAATGTAAAACCCGCAGACCAAATAGCATTCCCCTTCCTTCCCATAAATTACTCTAACATTTTTTGGACATAGAAACCAACGCTCCCGCTCCACCACCAGGCCACCAATGTCCCCAATATCAGAAACGGACCAAATGGTATGACTGATTTTCTTTTTACCTTTTTTACCGCCATCAATACCAATCCCACTATCGCTCCCGACACAAACGCCACATAAAAAGCCAGTACTGTCTTTTCGGGGCCTAGCAACAATCCCATAAACACCGCATACTTTACATCTCCCATCCCCATCCCTTTCCCCTTAGTTATCACGTGTAAAAACAGTAAAAATCCTGCCGCTCCAACCGCCGCTAATAAATAAGGGACTACATTTTTCTCATCAAAAAACACCCCGGCAAAGGCGATAACAATCAGTATTATCGTAGAAAAATCCGGCAATATCATGTATCTAAAATCAAACACCGCACTAAACACCAACATCGTGATTATTACCAACTCCAAAACAAAAAAAACGTTAAATTCGTAATTTGAAATTCGTAATTCGTAGTTAATTAAAAATAATATCCCCATTGTAATTTCTACAATAGGGTAGGAGACCGGTAAACTTTTGGCACAACATCTGGTTTTTCCGCCCTGCGTCAGCCACGAAATTATTGGCACATTCTCAAACCACCTCAACTGTCTTCCGCAATAATCACAATAACTCCTTTCTTGAGACTTTAGGACTTTTGGACTTTTAGACTTTAAGACTTTATATCGAACAGCAGTTCGATAAACTACCATATTCACAAAACTCCCAAAGCACGCCCCCAAGACAAAAATCGTTATCAAAAGCAACATTTCCATAATCTATTGTACTAATACCCCTCCTTTCCTCAAGGGAGGGATTAAGGGTGGATTTTTGCCCCTCCGTCATTACGAGGAGCAGTTATATAAGCGACGTGGTAATCGTTACAGAATTAAAATAGTCGAGTTGTTTCAGGATTACGAAGCCTGTCCCGAGAAACGAGGTATCGTTTCTCCTCGCAATGACAAACATTCTAACCCTCCCTTCGTCGAGGGAGGGAATAAAAGGGTGGGTTTGGCTTGAGGGTAGATTTAGATTTATCCCTCCCTTTTCAAGGGAGGGAAGGGTGGGTTTAACCTAAAACCCCGCCTTTCGGCGGGGTTAAATTCGTAATTCGTAATTACTAATTCCTGCCTGCCGGCAGGCATGGCGTAATTAACCTCACTACGGCACACACTTAAATAAGGATGTTGCCGGTGCAAGAAACGTCCACACCGCCGGATCAGGGTACCCAGCTACAAAGTCGGCAGGTACCACCGGAACCAAGCTAAAACCTACCATGTTATTTGCCGAATCAACAGCAGCTTCCGGTTTATAAAGGACCGTCGCACTGGTTCTATTCGATTTCGCTTTCGGTATATAACAAACATAAATAGAATTATGCCCTGATGCTGCATCTTTTTTGTCAACATAAAGCAAGTTCATTCCCGCCAGGTTAAAATTAGGATTTCCGGGAGCCAGTGACGTATAGCCCTTGCTTAAAAATGAGTCTTTCAGTTCGTCAGTACTTATCAACAGCCCGGCATTATTGTACAAAGTACAATCATCATTTGGAGTCGACGCGGCACCGCCGGTACAAAGGGCTGCCCCGGCCATAGTACTCCTTCCGAACCAGGCCGCATCTGAGGTGGTAATTGTCGCCGCACTATCAATATCAACCCACGGATAAGTCTGCTTAACAGTGTAGTACCTCTCATAAGCGTTCATTACTTCTGCCGCATCATTTTGCACTGTCGAATCTTTGGCTTTGTTTGATTGCTCAATCGGGTTAATGGTCGCTAATACTGCCACCGACAAAATGGCAATCAAGGCAATCACTATCAAAAGTTCCACCAGAGTAAAACCTCCCTGCCCGGGGCTTTTTCTTATCATATTTTTCGCTATCATTTTTTTATTAACTTTTTAACTTTATTCAGCCACAGGCTGATCCGCCTTTGGCGGAAACTTTATTAACTTTCTACATTCATTATTTACCACTAGAAAGATGATGTCAAGTTATAGATAGGCATAATCACGGCAATTACCAAAAATCCCACCCCGACTCCTAGCACTATCATAATCAACGGCTCAATTGCCGCCGTCAGGGACTTCACTGATTGCTCCGCCTCGGTGGAAAAATATTCTGCCACCCGAATCAACACTTCATCTAGCTTTCCGGTTGCTTCGCCTGTTGCCACCATTTGATTAACAATCATCGGAAATACCCCCGCGTCCTCAAAAGAATTGGAGATACTAAATCCTTTCTGCACTCTTTCCGAAATGTCAATATACGCCCGGTTGTACACCTCGTTTCCTGCCACCTTGGCCACAATCTTTAGCGCATCGACCAGTGATATACCTGCCGACAACAGCATCGACAAAGTCCTTATCGTATCCGCCAAAATTGTCTTTTCAATCAACGGTCCCATAATCGGTGCTTTCAATTTCAAGGTATCCAGTTTGAAACGGAATTCTGCGTTTTTCATTCCGACTCTGTATGCCGACACCGCCCCCACGGCAATTATGGGAAAAAGATACCAATTTTTTGCCATCCCATTCGACACTGCCATCAAAATCTGTGTAACCATCGGCAGCTTTGATCCCATATCCGCATATAACCCCAAAAGTTTGGGGATAACAAAAATCATCATAATAAAAGCCACAATAATCATGCCTATTACCACGATAATCGGATAAATCATTGCCCCTTTCACTTTTCCCTGAAACTCGTTTTGGTCCTCCAGTCCGTCCGCCAACTTGGTCAATATTTCCTGCAACACTCCTCCCGACTCACCGGCATCAATCGAGGCCACATAAGCCTCACCAAAAACATCCTGATATTTCTTTAACGAATCACCCAAAGACTGCCCGCCCCGCACCATCCCCAAGGTATATTCCAAAATATCAAACATCATCCCGTTTCCCGCCGTCTGATTTTTTAGAAGCGACAGGGCATCGGTCAGTGGTAAACCTGCCGTCATCATCGTCGACAGTTGCCGGGTAAAAGTAGACACTTGTTTTAGCCCCACTTTCCCCAAAAATTTTTTTGAATATTCATTTAAAATGTTTGGTCTGTCCATCTCCACCGACAGGGGAATTAGACCCGATCCTTTTACCGATTCGATCACTTGCACCCGATCATTTAATTCCAAAAACCCCTTGATTGTCTTGCCGCTCCAGTCTTTTGCCCTGTATAAAAACTTTGGCATATTTATGATTTCCTCAATCTGGTCTGCAATTCATCCGGTCGTAAACTATAACTCATCGCCACTTCCTCGGTCACCTTGCCCGTTTTTACCAATATAGCAAGTGATTGTTCCAGCGTTACCATCCCCAAATCCGATCCGGTCTGAATAATATTGTCGATCATAAAATTTTTCGACTCGCGGACAATATTTCTCACCGCCGGAGTAGCCACCAATATTTCAAACGCCGGAATCCGCCCGCCGTCAATTCCCGGAATCAGCCTCTCCGAAACCACGGCTGAAATAACCGATGCCAACTGAACCCTAATTTGATCTTTTGATCCCTCCGGGAACACATCAATAATTCTGTCCATGCTTTGGGCTGCCGAATTAGTGTGCAGAGTAGAAAACACCAAATGGCCGGTTTCCGCAATTGTCAGGGCCGATGAAATAGACTCCAGGTCCCTCATTTCGCCGGCAAATACCACGTTTGGATCCTGCCGAAGACAAGACTTTAGCGCCGCCTCAAAGCTCGAGGTGTCCGATCCCACTTCCCGCTGCGATATGGTTGCCTTGTCAGGCTTTATCAAATATTCTATCGGATCCTCGATGGTCACAATATGGCAATTTTTCTGGTGGTTAATTTCGTTCAAAATCGCTGCCACCGACGTTGACTTACCATGTCCTGTCGGTCCGGTCATCAAAACAAATCCCTGTTTCATATCGATAAAATTCCGGAAAAACATCGGTAGATTAAGTTTTTCAAAACTCGGAATTTCCGAAGACACCACCCGCAGGGAACAGGCAAGCGACCCCCTCTGATAATAAGCATTTACTCTAAACCTGGCCTCAACCGCGGCTAGCGAAAAATCAAGCTCTTTTTCCCGTACCAAACGCTCGAATTGGCTTTCGGTCATTATCGACCGGATTAGCTCGTTCATTAACTTATCGTCGGAAATATCAAAGTTCCCGATATTGGTCAGCTCTCCGTCAATCCTCAGCTTCGGGTGAGTCCCCACCAACAAATGGATATCCGATGCCTTATTAGCCACCGCCAAACTCAACAATTCTTTTAATTTTATATTCATATTTTTTTAGTATTGAGCCACTCTCAATACCTCCTCTATTGTAGTCACTTTTTCCAACACTTTCACATACCCATCCTGTTTCATCCTAAGCATTCCCTCCGCCATTGCCTGCTTTTGAATTTCTGCTGCCGATGCCCTCTCCACTACCAGTTTGGCTATTTTTTCCGAAATCGGCATCACTTCATACAAAGCAATCCTTCCAAAATATCCGGTATTATTGCACTTCTCACATCCCACAATTTTTGGTATTTTCATCTGCTTTCCGTCCTTTTTCCACTTCTCTCCAATCATGTCATAAATCGGGCCCAAAGTTTCTTTCAACTCCGGATCCACGTCTGCCGGAATATCCACCTCCGAGGCACAATATTTACAAACCCTTCTTACTACCCGCTGGCCCACCACACAATTCAAAGACGATACCAACAAAAACGGCTCCACTCCCATATCCAACATCCGCGGCGGTACTCCCGCGGCATCATTGGTATGCAGGGTGGAAAATACCAAATGTCCTGTCAGCGAAGCGTTAATCGCCAAATCCGCTGTCTCGGCATCACGGATTTCTCCCACCATCATAATATTAGGATCCTGGCGCAAAAAAGATCGTAGCGCCGAGGCAAAAGTCAGCCCTGCCTGTGAATTTACCTGCACCTGATTTACCCCTTTCATCTGATATTCCACCGGGTCCTCGATGGTCACCACATTCACCTTTGACGTAGCCACAATATCCAAAACCGAATATAGGGTGGTGGTTTTACCCGAGCCTGTTGGTCCGCACACAATAATTATTCCGTGAGGCCGCTCAATTGCGTTCATCAGGTTTTTCAAGGCCAAGCCCCGCAGCCCCAAGTCCGGCAAAGTCGGTACTTTCTGCGATTTTTTCAAAAGCCGCATCACAATTTTTTCTCCATAAGTAGTCGGCAAGGTAGAAACGCGCAAATCAACATCGTTTCCGTCGGCCGAAAAGAAAAACCTACCGTCCTGGGGCACTCTTTTTTCATCAATTTTCAGATTCGACAATATCTTGATTCTCGAGGCCACTGCGTCCTGAACATTCCGCGGTAAGACATATTTTTCCTGCAAAATACCATCAATTCTATATCGAATTCTCACGTTGTCCTCTTGTGGTTCAATATGGATATCCGACGCCCTGGCTTTAACGGCATATTCCAAAATAGTTGATACAATTTTGGCCACCGGCGCTTCCGCCGATACCTTTCCCGCCCCCTTATCCAGACTTGCTTCCTTTTCTTCTTTCTTACGCTCGTCCAGGGCTTTCCCCACCTCCGAGGTTATCCCTTTTTCCCTCTCGTATTTCTCATTAACATAGCTAATGATTTGCTTTTCCAAAGCCATGGAGGCCGACACTTTTACCCCTGATTTCTTCTCGATAAATTCAATAGTCTCCAAATCGAGTGGATTTGCCATCGCCACATATAAAAGTTTATTTTTGGCGTCCAGTTTGTAGGGGACAATTTTATATTTCCTTGAAACGCTTTCCGGCACCAGTGCCAACGCCTCGGGTGAAAAACCGATTGTGTCCAAGTCGACGTACAAAACCTTCAAAAAATCTGCCTTCGCTTTGGCAAAATCTTCATCAGAGACCAACCTTTGCGATCTTATAATCGCTTCTTCCGGCTCACCACTTTTTAGCTGCAACAGCCCAATCTCGTCCGACTTCACCTGATCGATCAGGTTTCGGGCCACCAAAACCTCCCGGATATTCTTGTATATTTTCTGGGCAGCATCATTCATAATACATCTACATAATAAACATTTTCCCCAACCTTTACAATTACAATGATCTTTCCCTCAACCATAATTGTCTCCTCCGACCCTACCCTTTTATCTAAAAAATTAAACGAGCTTTGCAAAAAGCTAAATAATAAAATCTCAGCCAACAACCCCGACATTTTTACTATCGGGCCACTTTCGGGGTGGGGGATAGACACCGTTCGGGCCATCAATTCCTTTTTATCCAAAAAACCGTTTCAACACCTCAACAAAATAGTTTTAATCCGGGACGCCCAAAATCTCCAAACCGAAGCTCAAAACGCTCTTCTCAAAAATCTTGAGGAGCCGGGGGCAGATAACTTCATTATTCTGACTACCAACAATAGTGCCTCTCTGCTTCCCACCATAATTTCCCGATGCGAGGTAATAAAAATCCGATCCTTCTCATTGTCGGCCCCCCCGCAAGCTCTGGTTATCACCGGCTTTCCCGCTACAGATTTTTTAACCTCAGACCAAATCGCCCAACACAAAGAAGACGTTCTGTCCTATTTAGAAGGCCAAATTTCTCTCTTCCAAAAAAAATTAATCAAAAACCCGTCCAAAGAAACTGGGCTCCAAATTAAAAAAATAATCAAAGCTATTCAAATGATCAAATCCAACGTTGATCCAAAATCGGCTCTTGACTATATTATGCTTGCCTGACTTTAACCGCATTTTTACCTCAGTCACTTTTTAAAACAATGATATAATCTACTCAAGATGTTTTCTCCCATCTTTTCAATCAATAACAAAATTCTAAAAACCATCGGGGTTATAGAAGGGGCAAAAGCTGTTATCGATGATGCTCCGTTAATTCCTGCCTACGAAAAACAGTTTCAGCAAGAGGCTGTTGTCCGCACTGTCCACTATGGCACCAGAATCGAAGGTAATGACCTAACCTTCCAAGAGGTTTCCCGCCTTGTCGAAGGTCAGCAAATTACCGCCGGCGAAAGAGATATCCAGGAGGTCATCAACTACCGAAACGTTGTTTCCTACCTCGAAGAGCTCTGGTCTCTATACGATGCCAACCTGCCGCTTCCCGAAGAAAGAAATATAGCTTCAGCCGGCACCGAAGAAAAACGGCCGTTTTTTTACAGCGAAACCATTGTCAAAAGAATCCATCAGCTCACCACCACCAAAGTCATTCCCGAGACAGAGCTTGGGAAATACCGCCACCAACAGGTAGTTCTAAAAAACACCCGTACTGGCGAAATCGCCCACCGTCCGCCACCCGCCATCGAAGTCCCGTATCTGATGACCGATTTAATAGACTGGCTCAACGATCCCTCCGGCCGGGAGATCCACTCCGCCATTCGGTCGGCTATCTGTCAATACCTTCTGGTTGCTATCCATCCATTCATCGAAGGCAACGGCCGTGTCAGTCGGGCTTTTGGCATGCTTCCTCTTTATGTCGAAGGTTACGACATCCGCCGTCTTTTCTCCCTCGAAGAATATTTTGACCGCAATGCCGAAGAATACTACGGTACTATTCAGGAAACTCACAATCTCTCCTCCGACATTTTCAAAAGAGACCTCACCCTGTGGATTGAATACTTTGTTCTGGCTCTGAGTATCGAATTAAGCCGGGTAAGAGAAAAAGTTCAGACTCTCTCTCGCGATATCAAGTTAAAACAAAAACTCGGCGGCAAACAGCTCCACCTTACCGAACGTCAGATTAAATTGGTTGAATACATGCAACAATTCGGCGGTCTTCGTATGCCCGACGCCCAAAGCCTCCTTCCCATGGTCTCCGACGACACCATCTGGCGAGATCTCAAAAAACTAGTCGACTCCGGCGCCATCGAGAAGCGCGGTTCCACCAAAGGCGCCTACTATTGCCTGGTTGATGTCTAACATCATTGCCACTCGGTTTAGCAGGAGCAACAAGTGTTCTCCCTTGTCAAAGGGAGAATTAAAGAGGGATTTTGGCTGTAAGGTTTAAGCTATAATCACTCAATGATCACCCTCGACACCCTCGATCTCCAACACTTGTCCCCGCAGGACTTAGGCGAGCTTCTTATCTCCGCCAAAAACGCCTATTACACCACCGGCAAGCCCATCATGGATGACCACACCTACGATACCCTTGAGGAAATTCTTCGTCAAAAAAATCCGCATCATCGGATTTTTCAAAAAGTCGGCAACAAAAATTTTGATACCGGCTTTCTCAAAAAATCCCATTCCATGCCCATGGGCTCCCAAAACAAAGTCACCACCGCCGCCGAGTTAGTCCACTACTTCGAGCTAAAAAAAATCGCCGGAGGCAACGTTGATATGCAAAGCATATCTTACGTTGTTCAACCAAAAATCGATGGAATTTCCCTCGAAATCGAATATAAAGACGGCAACCTAATCGATGCCATTACTAGGGGAGACGGTTTTATCGGTGACGTTATCACTCAAAATGTCGTCCGTATGCAAAATTTCCGTGAAAGATTAAATGAGGATTTTACTGGTACCATCCGCTGCGAAATCGTCGTTACCTACAAAGATTTTAAAAAACTAAACAAAATTGTTGAAAAAAATAATACTCCCTCCCATTTTCAAGGGGAGGGTGGGGGAGGGGTTTCATACTCCAATCCCCGCAATGCCGTCTCCGGCATTTCTCAACGGTTAGACGGAAAATTTTCCGAATTATGCAGTCTGATAGCCGTCGACATTTCCCCGGAACCGGCTTTGGAATCAGAAAAAATCACTAAACTTAAATCGCTGGGTTTCATTCCCGTCGAAACTCATCTCTGTCAAAATTTTAACCAAATCGAACAAATCTACCAACAATTTCTCACCAAAACCCGCAAAACTTATCCCTTTGAAATTGACGGCTTAATAGTCAAAATAAATAATCTGAAAATTGCCCATCATCTTGGTTCCAAAAATAATCGGCCAAAATTTCAAATCGCATACAAATTCCCGGCCGAAAGCAATCAAACTCAAATCAAGAAAATTGAATGGCAGGTCGGTCCTTTGGGTACTATTACCCCGGTTGGTCAAGTTGAGCCAATTGAGTTGACCGGCGCTGTCATTACCTTCGCCTCCCTGGGTAATTACGATTTGGTTATTCAAAAAAACATCAATATTGGCGATATTGTAGAAATATCCCGTCGCGGCGATGTTATTCCCCATGTCGAAAAAATCATCACCAAGGTCAACCCGGGCCATGTTGATATCCCCATCCTCTGTCCCAGCTGTCAAACTAAATTGATCAAAGAAGACAAATTCCTCCGCTGCCCCAATCCAAAAAATTGTTTAGCCCAAATATTAGGGTCTCTGCGCCTTTTTTGTGATACCCTTGGCATCCTTGGTCTTTCCGACAAAACCATCGCCAAACTCTATCAAGCCGACAAAATTCGTCTCCCGGGAGATTTCTACAAACTAACCATCGGCGACATTAGTAATCTTGTTAATCTTGGAGAAAAATCAGGCAAAAATATTATTTACCAAATCCAAACCAAAAAAAACCTGACCCTCAAGCAAGTTTTTGATGCCGCTATCATTCCCAATTTCAGCGCCGCCCGTATTCAACAATTAATTACAGCCGGTTTCAATACCCCGGAGAAACTTTTAAATATTTCCAAAGTCGAAATTGAATCTCTCCCCGGTTTTCAAAAAACCCTGGCCGAAAAAATTCAGGCGGGAATAGAGTTACGAAAAGAATGGTTAAAATCCATCCTCTCCCAAGTTCAGATTACCAACCACCAATTACCAGTTACCAATTACAGATTACAAGGCCTAGCCTTCGCTATCACCGGCGATCTTTCCCAACCCCGAAAAAAAATTGAAGATCTGATCGAACAAAACGGGGGATCAGTCAGTTCTTCGGTTTCCAAAAATACTTCTTACCTCATAACAAACGAAACTAAGTCAAATTCTTCAAAATTTCTCGCCGCCAAAAAATTCGGTACCAAAATCATCACCGAAACTAAGTTTCTAGAACTCATTAACTCGTAAACTTTGTAACTTTCAGACTTTGAGACTTTTAGACCTTCGGCTTTTTGACTTTCAGACTTTGAGACTTTAGACTCTTTCATCATGATCTTCAAAAACCCTTCCCAATCCGCCTCGCTCTTAGCCCAAAAAATAATTGAAGAGGGGATAGCCCAATCTTCTCTTATCACCTATATCGATTCTGATGATAAAAATTATTGCCAACAAATTGCCGATAACTTGTCCCTCAAATTAGAATATCTCCCCAACCTAATAAGGGACAAATTCACCTTTGCCCTCCCGAATTTAATTATTGCCGACTCCGGTCAAACCCGGGGACAAGAGTACAACGAGTTCACCGACCTCATCCGAAAAATTTATCCAACAATTAGGATTTATCTGGCAATTCCTGTTATCCCCTTATCCGAAGAAGAAGTTCTAAAACAAGCCTGTGATTCCCTCATCACTCTTCATGTCGAACCCCTCTTCTTTTCCCTCGATCAGTTCTACGAAATCTCCCCGTAGTATACACAACCAATACACACTAGCAATCACACGCCCCGAGTGCTAATCAGCACATAAATTTACCTTTATCCTATCCTTAGGGAATAAGTAAACTTGTTCTATACTACACACATGAAGTTATTCGTCGGTCTCGGTAATCCGGGAGAAAAATATCGGCTCACCCGCCACAACCTGGGACAAATGGTTGTCAATCAATTTGTAGCAACGCATCACAATGCGTTCCTCTCCAATAAAAAATTATCTGCCAAAATCGCCGAGTATCAAAATTCAAAATTTGCCACCCTTAACTCCTTTATGAACGAGTCTGGTTTTCCGGTCAGCAAAATCGTCAATTACTTCAAAATTAGCCCACAGGATCTCTACATAATTCACGATGATCTTGATTTGCCGATAGGGGAGTACCGTTTCCAGTGCGACCGCGGCCCGGCCGGGCACAAAGGGGTTTCCTCCATCATCGAACAGCTCGGCACCCAAGCCTTCCACCGCATCCGTATTGGTATCGGTAAACCCACCACTCCCATTGCGGTCGAAGACTATGTCCTCCAGCCATTTTCAAAAGAAGAACAGGTGCTAATAAACCAAACTATTGATAAAATAATTACCGAGACAAAAACAATAACGGATTTTAATTCGTAATTAATAATTCGTAATTCGTAATTGATTTCGGGCCCATAGTCTAATGGTAAAACGTCTCAGTCGCACTGAGTTGTTGGCGGTTCGAGTCCGCCTGGGTCCACCGCAACTTTATTTCCTAGGTCGACCAAGAAAATCTCTTCCCCGGGGAGCAAGTTGAGCTTCTGTTTCTCTTATTTCTTTCCTATCTTTATTTTTATGACCCACCCCAATGATTTTAGGAAAATCTCTATGTGAATATCGGGAATAAATATCTTGCCTTTCATGTAATCTAATTTTAGATATTTGTTCGGCATCACCGGTCATCAATACTTCAGCCACCGATTTTTCAGTTCCGTCAACATCAACCATAGTCGTCTCACACCAAGAACAACCACCCCCATATGTCTCTTTTGCCGATCGAATGATTTTTGACAATAAATGGTCTACCGTACCGAAGTGTATCTCCCCGGTAATATCAGCCGAATCGACTAAGTTACTACACTCAACAAACACTCCGGATGCAATCGAAACTGCTACTCTAGCCTCAGCTAATGTCGCTACTTGACCGGTCTCAACCAAATCTCTTGCCAAGGCAGCCTTATATTTTGGATAATTACTTAGTTTTTCTTTTACCCCGGAATCAACCGCCTCTCCCTGCTGTTTTAATCTTAGCTGAAATCCCTCTTTTCTCTGTGGATCAACCTCACATAAATCCCTAACAATAACCGCGGCAATAGCTGGAACTGGATAATTTTCACATACCGCACTGAGATCAGCACCGTCAACACTACTAGCCCCATCATAATAATTTAGACCTTTTTCTATCATGTAAAATGGTTCTTGCTTTAAACCAGCCAACACATTTACCAACACAGCCAAACGTGTCATTCTTATCCAATCATCGTATGGGACACCCTCGGGAGAATCAATAAGATAACTACGAGAACCATACTCACCTTCTGGTGGAGTCGGTATTCTTCTTTCGAGTTTATAACCAAATTCATCTCTCATAGCGTCCGCCACCTGTCTTCGCGTTGCTTCATAACCTGAGTTTCGTTGGGCCAAATCATCTATTGTCATAACCAACATATTATCACAACTTTTAATCCCGATAAAGATTTCCTCCCTCCCCAATCCACCTTCCCCTCCTCTTGTTATCTAATTCTAGTGTGATGCTTCACCTAATCCCAACTGACGAACATCCATAAAAAATTCTCTAACTGCATATGCTCACTTTATCATTAGAGGAAAGACCACTTAGTTCACCTCATAAATCAAAAACTGCACTTCTCCGCCCGGTTTTTTGATTTCTTCCAATAGGCTCAGTTTACCTCCCGCCTCCCCCGCTATTGGGTTAATTACCGACACCACATACAAGCTTTTCGGTTTTAGTTCTTCTCTGTTCCAGTCAACCTCTTTAAACCAATATTTCCCAATCCTTGTTCCGTCTCCATCAGTTCTTTTCTGCATAGCCTCAACCGGAAATGCTCCAAAATACCCAAAATACAAATGTGCCACCCCCACAAATTGCCCATATCTGCCAAACTTTGGCTCCACCACCACCAGGTCATAATTTTCAGCCCTGGGTTTAATAAACTCCCACGCTTGTTTATACCCGTACTGAAACCCATCGGCGCTAAATTTTGGAAACTGAATATAGTAAGCCACTACAAATACTCCAAAATTAAAGACCAGAAAGGGTATTAATCCCAAAAACCATTTTCTCTTATTTTCAAACAGCCATTTAGCCCCTCCCGCCATAATAATTATCGCCGGCACCAGCATCGAAATATTTCTAACCGAGGTAATTCCACCTACAGTCAAGGCAGGCACTATGGGGCACAATAACAACCAAACTAACAACCACTTAAAATCATTTCCAAAAATTATTTTCCCCTTCCACAATCCGAGTACCACTAATGGTAAGCAACCCAACAAAAACCATCCCTGTTCCAATGGGTAACTGCCCTCAAACAAATCAATCCCATTTCCAAACATTCCCGCCAAATCAATTTGCCCCAAATAATTATTAATCGGACCCGTCCCTGCCGTCCAAGTTTTCCTCAACCAACTATCATGGTTGTTTTTTAAATAATCCTGCAACTGACCGTCAGACAACCACAATTGCGAGCTAGCCCGATTGTTTACATCCCTTCTTTGCACCATCAAAAAATTCAAAAACATTGGCAAAGCAATTATCACCACCAAAACCCACATCGTCCACCATTTTTTAAAAGAAATTTCCTTTTTCCAGATAAAAGGAAGTATCACCGCCAAAAGGGGAGTCAATCCCCATTGAGTGTGATAACCCCAAATTGAAAATCCCAACAACACCCCGGCTAAAACCAAATAAATATTAGTTTTCAAATTTTTATATCGATACATCATCCACACCCCCATCGTCATTACCAGTACCGCTAAGTTCGATTCAAAAGCCATCCGCGACACCGTAATTGCCTTAGGGTTAAGGGCCATCAGCAGTGCCGAGATTATTCCCACCCATGGGTTTACCGACTCTCTGGCCATAAGCCCCACAACCAATACCAAAATCGAGCCTGACAACGCCGATAAAAATCTTACCCCAAGCTCATTATTGCCAAACAAAAAGTTGAAAGGCATATTCAAATACCCATAAAGCGGGGCCTTATAAGTCTGGTGTGACTTAAACGATAGGGGATAAGCCACTCCATGTTCGTCCCTGCCGATCGTCCGCACCGAATAAGAATCAAAAGCAATCGAAATCTCATCATTCCCCAAATGTGGCGGATTAGAGCTCAAATTAACCGTTCTCAATAATAACCCCGCCAAAAATATTAACAATAGTCCGACCCCAAAATACTTATTTTTCATGTCTTATCCCTCTTTGCCACCAAAATATAAGTGCCGGCAATGCCCCTACCAGCGACATATTGCTATCCACCAGTATCCCCAAAGCCGAAGACACCACCACTGTCGCGATCCAAAAAAACTCTTCTTTTTTTGGTTTAGTCAAAAACAACATTCCAAAACCCAAAAATCCGATTGTTCTAACCAAATACACCGGCGACATAATTTTCAAAATATTCATTACCCATAACCTCAAAACCAGCCAATCTCCATAAAATATATTTCGAACCCGATAGGGGACAACCACATCATTTTTCCAATAGGTTTCCACCACTTCCAAATTCCCCGGATTTGTAATCACCATTTTTTCCAAATTAAAACTATATTCAAATGGTCTTAAATTTATGGTAAAAAAATGGTTAATATTTAGATTAATTAAAAACACAATCGGCATTACCAATACCAAAAAATATTTATTTCTTTGAGCCACCAACCACAAAACAATCACCGCCAACCCCACTTTCCAATCCATTTCAAAAAATTTCCAAAAAATTGGCGCCCCACCCAATACCACCATCATCAACCCCGTCCAAAACACGTTTTTTGCATCAATCCTTCTTTTATTCCCCACCACATATATTACCTCGTAAACGGCCTCACCCAAAGGATTTCTTGAGATATACCAGATAGTATCACACTACCCTATAAAATTTTTCAAAACGAGTTATAATCTGTCTCATGAAAAGAAATCTCTCACTACCTCTGTTAGTTGCAATTTTTACCTTCGTTTTTTTGCAAGCCCCTCTCAAAGTCTCCGCCCAGAGCCGCCCCGCATTTTCCGGCCTCAATTTTTATTACGGTGATCTCCACGCCCACAGCGGCTATTCTTCCGACGGCGTCGGCCGGCCAGAAACTGCCTACGACAACGCCATAAACAACAGAAACGACTTTTTTGCCCTCACCGAACACGACGAAGCCTTTGTTACCAATCCCGACCTCTGTCTCAAGGCCGTCGACAGCTCCAAAATCGGTACCCCTCAGTTTCAGTGCGCTCAAAGAGAAACCGTTGGCACTACCCAATAATGGCAAAATCTAAAAAGCATTGCCCAAGATAAAAATATTTCCGACCAATTTGTTGCCCTCTACGGTTTTGAGTGGACCCACACCGGCGGCCATATCAACGTCCTTGAAGCCCCAAACTTTACCACCCCTCCCTATACTCTGGATAACTTTTACACCTACCTCAGCCAACATCCGGACAAAAACACCCTCTTTGCCATGTTCAACCACCCCTTCAATGGTTCCGATTTCAGACTTCCGGTCAACAGCACCGATCTGTCAACTATATTCACTTACCGTTCTACCATTGCCCCCTATACCTATATGGTCGAAACCAACGCTTTTGCCTCTCATTTTCCCAAAGCTCTAAAGAAAGGTTACAAGCTTGGTGCCACCGGTTATGGCGATAACCACAATGTCGCCAACGCCGGTTCCCGTCGCTACGGAGTTCTTACTTCATCTCTGACCAAGGACTCGGTTGTCGCTGCTTTCAAAAACCGCCAAACCTTCGGGGTTCTCGACGGACGCGCCGGCTCCTCCTATTTTCCCCTTGCCATCGCCCTAATAGTCAACAATCAACTCATGGGCGGTACTGTTAATTTCAATGGCTCAATTTCTTACGAACTTTACGCCCGGGATGATCAAAAATTACTCGACTCCCTCGAGATTAGATATGGTGGTTTCGATTACAGCTCCGATTATTATCTTGCCGCTACTTTTACAAACAATGGTAACGAGGTAACCAGAACCGGAACCTTTTCAAACTTTGCCTATGCCATGCCCAAACGGGCAAAATTTGTCTACGCTGTTGCCAAACAAAAAGACTCCAAAAACAATTTGGTCGAAGTCGCCTGGTCTTCTCCGGTCTTTCTAAACTACAATCCCTCATATGTCACCACTCCAACCGCCACCCCCCCGCAACCCACCAGCCCTCCTGTTTCAACCATCACTTCCACCCCCACCCCAATTCTTACTCCCACCGCCACTCCGACCAAAATTATCACTCCCACTCCGACCACCTCAGCCATTACCTGTTCCGGCGGGTGTTACGGCAGTAGTCCCAATTGTACTAGAAACTGCGGCACTACTTGCACCAAACTTTCAGTCTCCCAAACTCTCTCCCAGTGTGGTTGGGCAAACGCCCGGGCTTATCGGTGCTGTAAATAAAAAATATTTCTCACAAATCCGCTAAAATAACTTGTGGGTAATCCGCCGACATCAATCAAAGACCAGCTCAAAAAATTTCAACAAACTCTTTTTGGGCGCCAAAAATATGTCAAAAATGAATATCAGTCCTACGGTCTGGAATTAGCCAAAGAATTGGGTGATTGGAAAAACCGTGCCCTCTATATCCGGATGGCCAAAAATATGGACCGAAAAATCCTCGAACAAGCCCGCTACTTTATAAAGGACCAAACTCGCGGTACAATTCAATCGCCATATAAACTTTTTATGTGGAAAGTTAAGGAATTACGGAGTAGTCAAAAATGAATTTTTTCGAAAAAAATATTCTAAAAATTTTTATTGGCATTATTCTGGCAACCGCCGTTTTTGTCGGCTTTAATCAGGTCCAAGCTCAAAATTCCAAAGATCAAACCCAAAAATTCAACCCAAAAAAAGACATCGTTTACACTCCCAAATTTGAAAATATAAAAGAAGAACTGATTATCACCGGCTCGATTAGCGCCGACAAAATTGCTTCACTCCGCTTCCAAAATTCCGGCAGATTAGTTTGGGTTGGCGTCAAAGTAGGGGACAGGGTCAAAAAATGGCAGGCTCTGGCTAGTCTCGACCGAAAAGAATTAGAGAAAAATCTTTCTACCCAATTTAACAACTATCTTACCACCTTTTCCGAATTCCACGACACCGAATTCGATTACAAAACCACCCGGGAAAACGCCCTGGTCACCGACACTGTTCAACGGATTCTTGATCGCACCCAATATTCTCTCAACAACGCCGTTATCAAATACGAAATCGCCGATATGGCTCTCAAAGAGTCAGTCCTGTCTACCCCCATCGAAGGAGTGGTCGTCGGTATCGATCAACCAATCCCCGGTACCAACATTACCCCCGCCACCGCCACCTTTACCGTTATCGACCCCGGCAGTATTTTTTTCAAATCAGAAATTGATCAGCAGGATGTTACCAAAATCACTACTGGGCAACTTGCCACCATCAAAATCGACGCCTTCCCCGGACAGGAGATAGCTTCGGAAATTTCTTATCTGTCTTTTATCCCTGTTTCTGGTCAAACCTCCACCGTCTATGAGGTCCGGTTTAATCTGCCCCTGGAAAACAACGATTTGCTATATCGTCTGGGCATGGATGGTGATGCGACTTTAGTTCTTTCGGAATCCGCCAATGCTCTCACCATTCCCACCGACGCCGTTTATGACGACAATGGCCAAAGTTATGTTTACAAAAAAAATGACAACCTTCTGGTCCGTCAGGATATAAAAATCGGCATCGAAACTGATACCACTACCGAGGTTAAAGAAGGCCTTACCCAAAATGACCAAGTCGTTCTCACCTCAAAATAAATCAAAAATCGTCCTCGAGTTAAAAGACGTAGTCAAAACCTATACTTCCGGCAATACTGTTTTCAATGCTCTTGACGGAGTTTCGGTCTGTATCCGTCAGGGAGAATTTGTTTCCATCACCGGACCTTCAGGATCCGGCAAATCGACTCTCATGCATATAATCGGCCTTCTTGACAACCCCACCACCGGCCAAGTCCTGCTCGAGGGGCAAGATATCTCTCACTTAAACGAAGAAGAGCTAGCCAAAACCCGTAATATTACCCTTGGCTTTGTCTTTCAGCAATTCAATCTTTTACCAAAAACTTCTTCCCTGGAAAACACCACCTTGCCGCTTTTGTATTCTGACATCCCCAGATCCAAACACAGACAAATGGGGATAAACTTGCTGACAAAAGTCGGCCTGGCAGACAAGATAATCAACACTCCCGCCCAATTATCCGGTGGTCAACAACAGCGGGTCGCCATCGCCCGGGCTCTGATCAACAACCCCAAAATAATTCTTGCCGATGAACCAACCGGCAATCTCGACTCAAAATCAGGTCTGGAAATTATGTCCCTTTTCCGCCAACTCCACCATGAGGGCAATACCATTGTCCTGGTTACTCATGATATGGAATTGGCTCAACAAGCCCAAAGAATTATTATTATCAAAGACGGCAAAGTCACCGGCAAATCATGCTAAAACCCTCCATCAACGATCTTATCAAAAGCAGTATCCGCAGTATTTTAAAAAATAAAAGCCGGACCGTACTAACTTCCCTGGGAGTCATTATCGGCGTTACCTCCGTCATCATGCTAACCTCAATCGGCAATGGTCTAAAAATTTTTGTCAATCAACAGTTTGAGGCCTTAGGAAGTAATACGATATTTGTCAGCCCGGGTAAAATTTTTAACGACGAAGGTGGCTTCAGCAACAACCGCAGCGGTCTCATCACCAACTCTTTTACCCAAAAAAATATCACCGATCTCAAACGCGGCCTTAAAACCAACATGGTCATGCCCCTCAAAACATCTTCTGTGGAAGCCAAATCAAATACCATAAAAAAAACTGTCACCATTATCGGCACCAATTACTTATATGGTCCCAACAACAATTCTTCACCATCTACCGGCAACGGCCGTTGGTTCACCAAAGAGGAAGAAGACAAAAATAGCACTGTCGCCATTTTAGGCGCCGTCATCGCCAAAGATCTTTTCCCCAATAGCTCCGCCTTGGGGAAAAAAATTGTTCTGGGCAGTAAAAATATAAAAATTATCGGCGTCAACGACAATAAAGGCAGCAGTTTTGGCGGTCCGAGTGTTGACGAGTACGTTTTTCTTCCTTTTGGGATTGTCGCCGACCTAACCGGTGATGAAAACATCCAGCAAATCATAATAAAAGCCCCAACCAAAGATCAAATAGATTCTACCAAAGAAAAAACCACCGACATTCTTTTAAAACATTTCGACAAAGATGCTTTTTCCGTCTTTGATTCTGCCCAACTTTTAAGCTCCATTAACTCCATCATCAGCACTCTGACCATTGCCCTCACCGGCATTGCCGCCATCTCTCTGATAGTCGGTGGAATAGGCATCATGAATATAATGCTAGTTACCGTTTCCGAAAGAACCCGCGAAATTGGCCTTCGAAAAGCTATCGGTGCTTATCCTCGTGCCATCCTGCTTCAGTTCCTTTTTGAGGCCATTATCCTATCCGGAATTGGCGGCATTGTTGGAATTATTCTTGGTTCTCTTGGAACCTTAGGCATCAACAGCTTCTTTCCGGCCAGAGTCACTCTTTCCTCAGTCGCCCTGGCTTTTGGTGTTTCCTTTATGGTTGGAATTATTTTTGGTGTTGCCCCGGCCCGCAAAGCCAGCCGGCTATCTCCGATCGAAGCCCTACGATACGAATAATCCCGTCTTTGCTATTATTAAAGGGTGAGACAAGAACTTAGGCATCATTTATTACCACTCCTCGGGATTTTTATCCTGGTTTCCATCGTCTGGATAATATACAAAGTTTCCCCTATAAACTTCGTTGCACTATTCTTTGGCTTAGCTATTGGCGCCTTTGCCCTAGACACCGATCATTTCATCTATTGGTTTTTTCTCTACCCCAATCTGGACGAAAGTCAGCAGGCGAAAATATTTTTAACCAACAAAAAATATAAAAAATTATTAAAATTGCTAGAAAATACTCACAAAAACCATACCAGTCTCGTCTTTCATCATTATTTTTTCCAGGCTATTCTTCTGCTTATTACCTTTTTTGTCTTTACCTCCACCACCAGTGTCTTTCCCAAAGCTATTTTGTTGGCTCTCAACATTCACCTTCTGGTCGACGAAATAGTTGACTTTAGAGTCGACAAAAAGCATCTCCAGGATTGGCTTTTTGCCCGCGAAGAAAAACAACTTGCCCTCAACTCCCTAACATATTACATCGGCACTTTTGTCCTGGTAAATGTCGTATACCTTTTTATCCTGATAAATTCAAAATTATGAGTCTGTTAACCGACCTAGTTTTTTTCGAAGCAAAAAACTTCCTGCCAAAAGAACAAATAATGCTTTTAGACGACACCCAATACGTTCTAAAAATATTGCCAAAAAACCACATTAACGATTATTCTTTCCTCGTTTCTTCCATCTCAAAAGCCTACGAGGGGTATCTGAAAAACTTCTTCTTCAATATCGGTATTATCAGTGAGGAAGAACACGCCAGCGACCGTTTCCGTGTCGGTAAAACGCTCAACCCATCACTTCGGTACAAACGCTTCTCCGTTTTCCAAAAATTGTCAGATCTCGATTCCACCGGCGAAGAGCTAGCCGAGACCCTCTGGGATGCCTGGAAATTCGGTCGTAATGAAATATTTCACTATTTCCCGGGAAAAATAAAGTATCTCAACCGTGAAGAAGCCGAAGACAGAATCTATTTGTTACTAAACGCCATTATCAAATCGGGCAAATTCCTAAAAGCCAACAAGCATTATTGCGACATTGTCCAATAGCCTCTCGTGTTAAAATCAAAAAGACAATTGACATTACAAATTTTTCCGTTAAGATTATTCCTATTATGAAAAAAATTATCGTCAACCAGGACAAATGCATCGGCTGCAATACCTGCCCATTAATAGATCCCGAGGTATTCGCCCTTGATCAACAAACTTACAAAGCCATCGTCATAAAACAGCCAGAAACTATCGATGAAAAAGTAGACTCCGCTGTCGCTTCCTGTCCGGTAGGCGCCATTACAATTGAAGAGCAGTTATAAATTAAATTTCTCCGTTTTTAACGAAAATTATATATTTTAAAATTATGCCCGAAACCAATAGCAACAAAAATAAATACGTCAAAGTCCCCACCGCCGGTGTTATCTTTTTCTCCCTTCTACTGGCCGGAGCTTCTTTTTACTCAGGAATTTCCTGGGCAAAGTCAAAAGGAGCCACTCCCGATACTACCACCAAAACTACTAGCGACAATGTCTTTGCTGTCGACAAAACCGACCGCCCCGAATTAAAATTCTTTGTCATGAGTTTCTGCCCCTATGGCAATCAAATAGAAGACATCCTTCGGCCCGTGGCTGATCTTCTCGGAGACAAGGCCGACATCCGACCTCAATATATCTTTGGCAAGGTTGCAAATCTGGGCGACTACTGCAAACAAAGATCAGGCGATCCCTCGCAATGTTCAAGTTACGTTACTAGCGGCTACTTCAAAACCGAAGCCGAGTGCAAAACTACCATCGCCGCCAATGCAAAAACTTGTCTCGACGAGAAAAACTATATCAAAGCCAGTGACGGAACCTTCTATGACTCCCTGCATGGCCGGATAGAGGCCAATCAGGATATCCGCGAAATTTGCGCCTGGAATCAGACCCAAGACAAAAAACTCTGGTGGAATTTTGTCGACAATGTCAACAAAAGCTGTACCTCCGAAAACGCCGATACCTGTTGGGAAGAACAGGCCAAAAAAGCCGGATTTGATACCAGCAAAATCACTGAGTGCTTCAACAAAGAGGCCATCAGCCTAATAGAAAAAGAAGTTGCCGAAACCACCAAATACCAGGTCAGCGGCTCTCCCACCGTTCTCGTAAACGGCTCTCTCTTCCCGCCCGAAGCCGCCTACGCCCAAGACGGCAATGGCACCCTAAAAATCGGTGACAAGGTGGCCGAGCAGGCAAAATATCGTACTCCAAATGTTATCAAGCAGGCAGTCTGTTCCGCCTTCAAAAAAGAACCAAAAGAATGCGATACCGTCCTCAATGAACTGAGCGGTCAGGCCCCCGCCGCCGGTGGTTGCAACTAAAAATCACGTCATTGCGCCTGTCCTTTTACCCGCCGAGGCGGACCTATGGCGGAAAGAGTGGAACAAGGTGTCAACCTTACGCCCGTCATTGCGAGGAGCAGTTGTTTAGGCGACGTGGCAATCTTCACGGCAAGAAATATAAAATCGCCACATTCACTTCGTTTATTCGCGATAACGTTCAGTATCCCTCCTTTTTTTATCAAAGGAGGGATTAAGGGTAGATTTTAACTAAACAATTTCCCCTCTTTATCCCTGTCCGCCTATGGCGGAAAAGAGGGGTTAGGGGAGATTTAACCCCCTAGCTCATCGAAGGGGTTTTTTGGTAAAATATCTTATGGAGTTCCTTTTTATACGGAGAGGGTATAAAGCTATTTGCTCCGAACACAAGAACGAATTTCCAAGACAAAACAGCCAATTCGGCATCAGGTTACCCCTCATTCCCTTGCGACCACGTAAGAATGATTTATGCCTTTGCGAACACGAAATGTGTAAAATCCGAGGGTGGGATGGGTGTACGGGTCGCGGCGTCTTCACTGAAATTTATCATGGTCAAACAAATCCAGTCGGAGTTATTGTTCCGGAGATCCCGACTGCAAAGGCACCAAGATTGGGACGCAGAGCTATTTGAAAACAATGCCAACCAAACTAAATTCTCATCAGCTTCGTAAAAGTAGGGTAGGGGAGTCAAAAAAAAATCAATCCCTTATCAAACGCAACCCGATTGTCTTGGTCCTCGACAACGTTCTTGATACCTACAATATCGGTTCTTTTTTTCGGCTTGCCGATGCCATTGGCGCGCAAAAATTATGCCTTTGTGGACCGGTCGTCACTCCGCCAAACATCAAAATTCACCGTAGCTCAATTGGCACCTGGAAATGGGTTCCCTGGCAGCATTACACTTCCACCCGGGAATGCCTTGAAGAACTTAAAAAAAATGGTTATCAAATTATTGTGTGTGAACAACATCCCAAAAGCGTCAACTATCAACAAGCTAATTATAAATTTCCCGTCGCCATCATTGCCGGTAGTGAATCAACCGGCGTCTCAAAAGAAGCTATTACCGCCGCCGATATGATTGTCGAAATTCCAATGTACGGAATCAACATTTCCCTAAACGTTTTGGTGGCTACCTCCGTCGTCTGTTTTCACTCCCTTTCTGTCCTAAAATAAGGGCTAATTTTGACGATATTTTTGGCTTTTTTTATAAATTTATATTGCCTATCTTAGGGCTTTATTTGCTTATTGTAAAGCTATTTTAATTTGTTAGAATGGAACTGTACGCAATAATTATCTATGGCAGACACAAACAACCAATACACCGGAAAACAAATTGTCGTCCTCGAGGGGCTTGAGCCCGTCCGCAAGCGCCCGGCTATGTATATCGGTTCCACCGACGTCACCGGGCTTCATCACTGCATCACCGAAATCATCGACAATTCCATCGACGAAGCCCTGGCTGGGTTTGCCAAAAACATCTGGGTAATAATCCATCCCGACAATTCAGCTACTATCGCCGACGATGGCCGCGGTATCCCCATCGATATCATGCCCAAATACAACAAACCGGCCCTGGAAGTCATCATGACCACTCTTCACTCCGGCGGCAAGTTCGAAGGTGCCGCCTACAAAGT
The DNA here is from genome assembly GCA_041659325.1 of Candidatus Shapirobacteria bacterium. Taxonomy (NCBI): domain Bacteria; phylum Candidatus Shapironibacteriota; species Candidatus Shapirobacteria bacterium. The sequence continues at coordinate 500,686 of JBAZYN010000001.1, forward strand.
TTCCGGCGGTCTCCATGGTGTCGGCGCCGCCTGCGTTAATGCTCTTTCCACACTCTACCGGGTTGAAGTCCGGCGTGATGGCAAAATTCATGCTATGGAATTTGCCCGGGGCAAAGTCAAAACCAAGCTTTCCGAAATCACCGAAACCAATGTCGCCAAGTTAAAAGAATTAATCCCTCAAAACATTTCCGGCACCACTACCACCTTCTTTCCCGACAAAGAAATTTTTAAAGACACCCTCGAGTTTGACAACAAAACCATTATCAAATCCCTCAAAGACCGTGCTTATCTGACATCAAAAATTTATTTTCATTATTTTGACGAAAGAAACAACACCGAACACAACTATTATTTTGAGGGCGGAATTGTCTCACTGCTACGCGAGACCAACAAAAATAAGGTCGTTGTCCACGAGCCTATTTATCTTCACAAAGCCGAAAATGATGTCGATGTTGAAGTCGCCATTCAATACAACGATACTTTCCAAGAAAATACCCCGTCATTTGTCAACATTATAAACACCCACGAGGGCGGCGCCCATCTTTCCGGGTTCAAAACCGCCCTCACCAAAGTCATCAAGGACTATGCCGCCAAAAAAGAACTGTTAAAGGGCAAAGATGACATCATTACTGGCGACGATGTCCGCGAGGGCTTAACCGCCGTTATTTCCATCAAAATGCCCAGCAAGGATCTTCAGTTCGAAGGTCAAACCAAAGGCAAATTGGGCAACAGTGAAGTCACCCCGATTGTTACCAAAATCGTCCGCGAAGAATTGGAAATGTATTTCGAAGAGCATCCCGATGTCGCCAAAGCCATCGTCGGCAAATCAATCCTGGCCATTCAAATCCGCAAAGCCGCCAAGGCCGCCAAAGATGCAATTATGCGCAAAGGGGCTTTTGATTCTCTCGGACTTCCCGGCAAACTGGCCGATTGCCAATCCCGTAAGCCCGAAGAATGTGAAATTTTTGTCGTCGAAGGAGACTCCGCCGGTGGCAGCGCCAAGCAGGGGAGAGACCGCAAGTTTCAGGCCATTCTTCCGCTTTGGGGAAAAGCCATCAACACCGAAGGTATGCGCATCGACAAAATTGTTGGTTCCGAAAAACTCAAAGATCTAATAATTGCCCTCGGCATGGGAATAGGGGAGAGCCTAAATCCCGAAAAGCTCCGTTATCACCGCATAATTCTAATGTCCGATGCCGACGTCGACGGCGCCCACATCTCAACCCTTCTTTTGACTTTTCTCTATCGCCACATGCCATATACCATCGAACACGGTCACGTCTACCTATCCATGCCACCGCTGTACCGCATCAAAACCGGAAAGGTCACAAAATATGTCTATACCGACGAAGAAAAAGAATCCTATCTCAAAACTCTCCCCGACATCAAAGGCATAGATATCCAGCGCTTCAAAGGTTTGGGGGAAATGAACCCTCAACAGCTTTGGGACACCACCATGAACCCCGAAACCAGAATGCTGAAAAAAATAAACATCGAAGATGCTGAAAAAACCGACGAAATTTTTAGAATCTTAATGAGCGAAGATGTCCCACCCCGCAAAAAATTTATTACTTCTCATGCCCATCTGGCTACCCTTGATTTATAAAAATGGCAAACGATATAAAAACACTACCGACCGCTCCCCAAAATCCTATCGGTAAAATTCTCAATGTCAACATAGTTCCCGAAATGGAAAAATCGTATCTCGATTACGCCATGAGCGTTATCGTTCAGCGGGCTCTGCCCGATGTCAGAGACGGGCTAAAACCTGTTCACCGGCGCATCATCTATGCCATGGACAAAATGGGTTTATCCGCAAGCGGAAGGAACGTCAAATCAGCTGCTGTTGTCGGCGACGTCCTAAAATCCTATCACCCCCACGGCGACATGTCTGTTTATATGGCCCTGGTCCGTATGGCCCAGGATTTTTCTCTTCGCTACCCACTGGTCAAAGGCCAGGGGAATTTTGGTTCCATCGACGGGGATCCACCCGCTGCCATGAGGTACACCGAAGTCAGAATGTCCCGTCTCACCCCGGAAATGGTCGCTGATATCGGAAAAGAAACCATTGAAATGATGGACAACTACGACGGCTCCACCAAAGAGCCCACTGTTCTTCCTTCCCGTATTCCCAATCTCCTTTTAAATGGCGCCGATGGTATCGCCGTTGGTATGGCCACCAGAATCCCACCCCACAACCTCAAAGAAATTTGTCAGGCCATCAGTCATATTCTGGACCACTGTCATCTCGAAAAAATTGAAACCCCCCTGGAAATTTCCCACATCAAGCCCAAAACAACTGAGGAGTTAGTTTTACAGCCGGTTTATCATCTTACCAACCAGCATTTTAATCTGGAAACTGCCGCCACAGTAGAGGAGTTGACTAAATATGTTCAAGGCCCGGATTTCCCCACCTCCGGAGAAATATACGGTAAAACCGGAATTATCGAAATGTACACTTCCGGTCGTGGTAAATTCGCTATCCGTGGGAAAACCGCCATCGAAGAAACAAAATCCGGAAAAATCAGAATCATCATCACCGAGCTACCATATCAGGTAAACAAAGCCGAATTCGTAAAAAAGATAGCCGACCTGGTTCGCGACAAAAAAATTGTTGGCATCTCTGATCTCCGCGACGAATCCGACCGGCATGGTATCAGGGTGGTGGTCGAAATCAAAAAAAACGGTAAACCAAAATCGGTGCTCAACAAGCTTTTCAAGTACACTCCCCTCCAAAGCTCTTATTCCGCCAATATGTTGGCTCTGGTCGACGGCGTTCCCCAAACCCTAAATCTTCGTCAGTTTTTGCTTCTTTTCCTCCGCCATCGTGAATCAATAGTCCGCGCCAGAACAATTTTCGATCTAAAAGGTAATTATATGAGGGCTCATATTCTGGAAGGTCTCAAAAAAGCCCTGGATATCATAGATGAGGTTATAAAAACCATCAGAGCCTCCAAGAGTACCGACGATGCCCGGGACAATCTTATTTCAAAATTTTCCTTTACCGATCTTCAGGCCAATGCTATTTTGGAAATGCAGCTTCGCCGTCTTGCCGCTCTCGAACGGCAAAAGCTCGACGAAGAATACGACTCCATCAAAAAGCTAATAGACGAATTAACCTCTATCCTTACGGTAGAAGCAAAAATGGTTTCCGTTTTAAAAACCGAAAACGACGAAATCAGCCAAAAATATGGCGACACCAGAAAAACAAAAATTTATGTCCGGGGCTTAGATGATTTCAGCGAGGAAGATCTGATTCCAAACGAGCCTACCATCGTCACCCTCACCAAAACCGGATATGTCAAAAGGGTTCCAAAAGACACCTACAAAACCCAACACCGCGGCGGCGTCGGTATCGTCGGCATGTCCACCAAGGCCGAGGATGAAATAGAAAACGTCATGTCCGTCGAAACTCACGACGACCTTTTATTCTTTACCAACAAAGGCCGTGTCTTTAGAATCAAAGTTTGGGATATCCCCGAAGCCAACCGTCAATCCAAAGGTCAGGCTCTGATTAATCTTATCAATACCGTTCAGGGCGAAACTGTCCAAACCGCTCTCCCACTTAGCAAAGACGAAAAAAACAAATTCATTCTTCTGGCCACCAAAAAGGGTATCGTTAAAAAAACTTCCTTAGAAAAATTCAAAAACATCCGCCAAAATGGTCTAGCCGCCATCAAGCTCGATCTAAACGATGAGCTGATTTGGGCCAAAACTACCACCGGTGGCTGTCAGGTTTTTCTCGTCACTCACGACGGCAAATGCATCCGCTTTGACGAAAAAGACACCCGTCCCATGGGCCGGCAAACCAGAGGAGTCAGGGGAATTCTTCTAAAAGAAAACGACTACCTGGTCAGCATCGGCATCATTCCCAGTACCATCACCAAGGTCGGCCAGGTCAACGGCTTCAGACATCTTTTGGTTGTCACCGAAAACGGCGTCGGCAAACGCAGCAATGTTTACCTTTATCCTCTCCAAAAACGCGGCGGAGTCGGTGTCAAAGTCGCCGCTCTCACCCCCAAAACCGGTAAAATCGCCGCCGCCCAGGTGGTTTCCGAAATCCACAACCAGGTAATTTTGGTCTCAAAAAAGGCCATAACTATCAAGCTCCCGTTAAAAAATATTCCCACTCTAAACCGAAACACCAAGGGCGTCATCCTGATGAGGTTCAAATCAGCCGACGACAAACTTAATGCCATGACTGTTCTAGAAATTAACGACACCGACAAGGAAAATCCAGCCTCGGATAGGGCAGGGGAGTCAGCCAAGAAATCAGCAGACAAAGTGGTCTAGTGATAACAGGATGCCAAAGTGTACTTTTGGCCAAAGATTGGGACATTTTGCTCACTTTACTATACACACTGGATACTAAAGACTATTTCCGATTTCCGCTATGATATTTCTCGTGTACTTCCCTCAATCTTGCATCTGTTACGTGAGTATAAATTTGAGTAGTGGCAATGTTTTTGTGGCCAAGCAATTCCTGAACCGACCGAAGATCAGCCCCGCTTCTTAGAAGATCAGTCGCCATCGAGTGCCGTAAAGTGTGGGGGGTGGCACCAACCGGTATCTTTGCCTGACGCGTAAATCTTTTTACCATATACTGAATCGCCCTCGAAGACAGCCTGGCTTTTTCTTCACTGGCCGTAATGTCCTTTCTTTTCTTCAAATTTACAAATAGCGGCCTAAACTTATCGGTCCTGCTTCTCAAATATCTCTCTAAAATCACCTTGGCCGATTGGGAAATAAAAACCAGTCTGGATCTTCCACCCTTGCCGATTATCCCAAATTCCCTGGTCTTCAAATCAATCTGATCTCGATTCAAAGCCACCAATTCCGATACCCGCAATCCGGCCGAAAACAGCAATTCCAAAATCGCCCTGTCCCGCAACCCGGCGGGCGTAGACAACAAAGGTTGGTTAAATAGTCTGGCTATCTGCTCTCCATTCAAAAACTTCAAAGAGTGTTCGCTGTTTTTTGGGACGTCAATTTTTTCCGGCTGCATCGATTTCAAGTCATTTTTAATTGCCCACTTCAAAAAAGCCCGCAAAACTATCACATAATATCCTTGGGTCACACTTTTCAGGTCTCCGTTTAAGCCCGGTTGTCTTGCCAAAAATAATCGAAATTTTCTTACGCTTTCAGAATTAATATCCGACAGAGTTGGGTATTCAATTTTTAGCTCCTCCCTAAAAAAGGCCTCCAGTTTCCCCAGGTAATGTTTATATTTCACCACTGTCAGTCGCGAGCAATTTCTTTCAATTTCCAAATGTTCAATAAATCTCGTAAATAGCGTGATTAAATCATCATTCATGACCTATCTTATCATAGCCAAGGGCATAAAAATCGATTCTAGGGCCTCTGGTGAGGCTATATATAACTTTTCCCTATTCTTAGGCCTTTTCCTACCGGTCCTCCCGATTTTTACCCTGAGGGGAGTCAATGTCCAATTTTATGCCTGACAAACCGGTTCGACCGACTGGGGCAACCGATAGGCGAAACGGGGTTATCTATTAACATTCAGTTGTCGCCACATAACATTATCTGAATAAATAATTCGTAATTCGTAATTGTTAATTATTAATTAAGTGACTCCTCCCCTCCACTTCCACTTCAGAGTACTTCGTGAAAGATACATTCTACGAAGTTACAAATATGCCACCTACCCGCCGGGGTAGAATAAACAAATGTTTTACTCACTTCCCCATAATTTACTCTAATCATTTATTAATTCGAAATTGATAATTCTTAATTGGTTCAACCCTTCCCCTGGGCTACACCTGCCCCTCTCGTGATACATTGGCGTTTTGTAAGTTTTCCACACAGACTATATCACTCTATATCACGGTAATTGTGAAAACTATAGGACATTATGTGAAAATTATAGGATATTATAGGACTATATATTATAGGTCTAGCACTTCCCTCCTCCCCTGCCAACCCCCTCACAAAAAAATTACCGATTACTGATTACAAATTACTAATTACAAAATTTGATTATCTCCACCTGGTCATCACAATAATTGCCAAAAATATAGCCACTCCCACCCAGACGAATCCCATCCACGTCTTCCGAAACAGTCTCCCCCGAATATCGCCCTGCAACAACCCCGATATAATATAAATCACAGACACCAGGTACATCGACCCTCTAAAAATTCCCACTGGCCAAAACGAAAATATCATTCCCAATTGGCCCAAAATTAATCCGGGAGCCAAAACATAGGCCATCCGGTTTTTATCCTTGCCGTCATCAGGTAGCTCAATCGCAATTGCCCAAAATTGATACAAAAATAGCAAAGTCGACACCGCAAAGATCACCAGTCCGTTTATCCAATAATCCCATCTGAAAGAAAATATGGTATCAAACAAAAAAAACGCCGCCAATAACAAGATTATCAAGCTAACCGTATACGCCGCCCGATACAAAGGTACCGTTTTATAGCCTATTGCCACCAAAAATACATTTTCAACCAAAAAAATAATATAGCAAAGCCCCCCAAAAAATACACTCATCGCCAATGAACCGACAAACGAAGCAGGCAATATGGCCGCAAACAAGCCAAAGCCAATAAACAGCGCCGACGGCAACAAAATTGCCATCAGTCTAAGATAAATGCTATCGGCAAATATTATCCCCAATCCAAACCAAAAACAAAAAATAACCAAAAGCGTCCCTACAATTAATCCGTAATACCGCGATTCATAAGGTAGGGAAATAAACATAAAAAAACCAACCGCCGATAAAATCGATGAGACCAGATACTTAAACCTTTTGGACATAGTCAAACCCGGTAAAAACATTAATCACATCATCACTTTCCTCCAATTCTCCCACCAGATCAAGCACATCAGCCACATCTTCCTCGCGGGAAAGCATTAAAGGCATTTTTGGCACCATTACTATTTCATACCGAACAACTTTTATCCCCATATTTTTAATTTTTTCCGCCACCTCGGTCAGATTCCCTGGGTCAACATATATCCTGTTTTCCGATATATCCTCAGCTCCGGCGTCAATCAAATCAAGCTCCCTGTCTACTGGTATTTGTTCAACCTCTATCTCTCCCCTTTTATCAAATTGATACAGCACCGATCCTCCCTCCACCAAACTTCCTCCGCAATTTCTAAACATTAATTTCAGTTCCGTCAAAGTTCTATTTTTGTTATCTGTTTCCGCTTCAATGATAAATGGGACCGAGTGGGGACCGTAGCCCTCAAAAACATAGTTTCCCATATTCGCTTTTTTTTCCTCAAAATTAGCGATTAACCGCTCGATATTGTCTTTCGGCATATCGACATCTCGGGCCGCGACAATTGCCGTCTTGAGATGTAAGTTAGCCTCCCTATTTGTATTCCCCCCACCCGTCCGAATTGCCGTCAGGATATTCTTGGCTGCCTTAGTAAAAACTTCGCTTCGCTTTTTATCTTGCGCTCCCTTTCTGTTTTTGATATTCGACCACTTAGAATGACCGGACATAATTACTATATTTTATCATCCGGCCAAAGGTATCACCGAAATATAAATATATTTCGTTTTCGCCCAAATTACTGTCTGTCCGAATTGTACAACTAAATAGTTCCTTTAATGCCAACAGTCCCCATCTCTCCTCCAAACCATGGTGATATACCATCAAGCACTTATCGACTATTTCCTCCGCATCATCAACTTCCATTACTGAAAACCCCGCCCATTCCAACCTCTCCGACATAAAACCGGCAAGCCCACTTTCTGCCGATGCGTTGTAAACCGATAGCCTCATATCATCAACCAAAATTCTGTCATCCCCAAAGTCCCTCATCATTATTTCTCCCAATACAAGCTTGTTTTGCTCAATGGCACCATTAATCTCCTCACTGCTTACAATCATACTGTTTTGCCATAAGACATATTTAATCCACCCAAATATTCCCAACTCCGAGATCAAATTTTTATTGCTGCTCCAATCCTCATATTTTTCCAGAAATACCACCTCATCGGCCATAAAGCCAAAATTATAAAAAAATATCGGTTTATAATCCGCAAAATTCACCTCCTGTTTTAGTAACCGCATGATCTTATCACCCTTGTACCACCCCAATCCTCCTGGCACCCAAATCGGCACACTTCCCCCCACCTCAAGCACATTTACCATATCCCTCACCGGACTTATCGAAACCATTACTAACCGATCGGGAGAAATAATTGCCAGTTTCACATCGGTTTTACCATTCCAGCCAGCCGACCAGACAGTAATTCCTAGCCCCCCCGCCACCACCAATACTCCCAATATTACCAGCCAAAGCCATCCCCTATTTTTAACCCGTTTTTTCATATTCCGCCAAAACATCTTTTAGATCACTAGGTATTTCCGATTCAAATGACACAACTTTCCCGTTTACATCGGTAAAACTAATCTGGTGGGCATGTAGAAACGGCCTCCCGCCGGAAGCTCTGAGCTTGTCGAAGGGCTCCCCGCCATACAACACATCTCCCACCAACGGCCATCTCAAGTTACTAAAATGAACTCTAATCTGATGAGTTCTCCCGGTCAAAAGATCAATATCCACCAAGCTATAGATTCGGTTACCCCTTTTATACTTTGAAATCAGCCGAAATCGGGTTTCCGCCTTCTTGCCGTCCGGATCAACTCCAAATTTCCCAAAGCCAAAACGGCTGCGACCTATCGGCACTTTCATTCCCCCCTCTCTTGGCAAATCTCCGCAAATTAACGCAATATATTTTTTTTGTACTTTCCTTTTTTTAAACTGACTTTTCAAATAATCCAGGGCTTTTTTAGTTTTTGCCACCACTATCAATCCCGAGGTCCCCTTATCCAATCGGTGCACTATCCCCGCTCTTTCTAAATTATTTGACTTTTTATCCCTCAGCCAATCCTCTAGAGTCGCCTGCCGGTTCGTCCGTCCCTCATTAGTTACCACCAATCCTCCCGGTTTATCTAAAACCATCATCTCCTCGCCTTCAAAAACTATTCCGATCTTTTCATCCATAAGTTTATTATAAATACCCCCGCACCCAAAACTATCATCCAATCTGCCAGGTTATTATATAACCCAAAAAATAATTCCCAATAATCCCTTACATATCCAAATCTTATCCGGTCAACCAGGTTTAACCCTCCACCCCAAAACACCGCCGCCAGCCCTCCCCCCTCTCCCCTCCAAATCACTTTATATCCCAAAATCAAAAATACGGCTATATTTAGTAATATACCACCTATATTAAACCCAAAACTGACTCCATAGTTTCGGACCATCACCCCAAAAAATCCCGCCAACACCTCATTTACAAAAACCAACAAAACCAATCCGGTTGTAAACCACAAAACTCTAGAACTCTGACTCTTTCTCACATTTAATACAAACGGTTGCTTCAGGCTTAATTGCTAACCGGTCTGTATCTATCATCTTCCCGCACTTCTCGCAAGTTCCATACTTCCCAATCCTTAGATAAGTCAAAGCCTTTCTGACCTGAACAATCTGTTTTTTAATAAAATTAGCCTTTACCACCGTTTCAAAATGCCCCACCTGTTCATCCACATCCTCCTCAATCGAATTTTCCGTCGACCTGGCTGCATCCATAAACGGATCAGACTGCTTTATGTCTTTCTCTCTGCGCTTTAAGCGGACAATCTCTCCCTCAAGGAAATGTTTTATCGGTGCTACCAATCTGCCGGGAAATTTAATACTCTCCGCCGGCTTCGTTTCTGATTTCATGATTTCTTCCTTTTTATCTTAACCAATAACGGATCAAGCACTTCTCCAAGAATAAACAATCCTCCCAGATTTATCAAGCCGGCAAACAAAAGTACCCCAAAAAAAACCCACTTGTTAATTATCAAAAAATATACCGCAAGGAGCATGAAAAACACCATATTGGCAAAGAAAAACCTAAATCCCTTCCGGCCACTTCTATACCAAACAAAGGACCGATACCGATTTTTCACCCACGTCGAAATCAAAAGACTCAAAACAAATATTGCCGCTATCGCCCCCTCCGTTACCCCAATCTTCCCAAAATCCACCCCCGCCAACCATACCCCCATCACCAAAATCAACATATTGTTGGTCATATCTTCAAGAAATGGCCATAATTTCCAACTATACTTCTGCGCTAGCACGGTTACAATCATTAGTAATATCACATAACCACCGGCCAAATTTAATCCCCGATTTTTATAAAATATTACCCAATCACCAAGCGTACTCCACTCCCCCCAATTAGCCAGTCCATAAGTTACCCTCCCCCCTATCAAAAAAGCCAACACCGCCAACCATGAAAAAGTAATCAAATCATCAACCCGATAACTATCTCTCAAATTTCTCCAGGTTAAATACAGAAACAATACAATTCCGATTATTGATAAGAACGGAAAAACCATACCCTATTATAATCTATATTCATCGCACAAATTGCGATCCCTTCATAGCGCCAAAGAACGAAATTGTATCTGTACGTCATTGCGCTTGTCCGCCTTTGGCGGAAGGAGTAAAACGACGTGGCAATCTTTACAGAATTTGACTATACAAATCTCTCCACTCCGGGTTAATGCAATTGATTATGTCTAACGTTAAAGATTGCCACAGTCAATCCTTCCTTCGCAATGACGCGAATCATCTGGTGCTCGTTTTTGGAAAAATTCGAACGCATTTCAAACAAAATTGTTAAAGTGTTAGGTCTTTAAACAAAATTATATTATTTTTTTGACCACGAATCAAAACAAATACTTTGTCTAATAAATCACCATGCTGAAGTACCATTTCTTTCTGTTGAAAAGTCATTTTATCAAAAATGTCTTTGGTGATTACAATCTTTTCTGTCTCTTCTGGCTTCCATCCACCCATAACGTGTGATTCAACATACCAACCTCCTGGAAATAGTTTTTGGTAGACTCTTGCCAATTCCGCTCCTTCCCAATTAAAAACATGGCTTTGAATTATTACATCGGGATGCATCCCCAAGCCACCTTGAGATCCTGAATCAACGTCACAAAAAATTGTTTTTCTCTCAAAAGCTCTTCGAGAACCAATCAAATAAACTCCAAGGTCGGAGAAAAATGGCTGTTTCGCAGTTAAGTCTTCAATCCAATCGTCAGTTAAAATGCCATACAACACAGAGGGATCTTCGGCAATATCCATTGCTCTTGTTCCCAATTTTGCTTCCAACGCGCGTATCTGAACTTCTGGTCTCTGTATTGTCCCTCTGCCCCATAACTCACCAGTTTGAAGAAAATCAATTAACCTTTCAACAGAATAAATATTTTTTGCAACATATGTCTGACCTTGTATTTTATCTTCCGTGGTACTTAATTGTTCTTCTGCCAATACCCTATCAACATTGCCTTCTGCCATTAGTCTTGAGACTATCGCTTCTTTTTTTCTTGGAATATTAGCGGAAGCAAATATATCTGCCTGTTCAAGCGCTTGTTGTCGTCTGGCTACTGGAGTTAACGTAAGAACGTCTTGAAATAATAAACCCGGCGCGGCGTCAATCTCCTGCCACCAACTTTTTAATTTGGCGTCAATCGCCATTTCTACCGACCATTTTAAACGCAGTTCATCAGGAGGAAGAAGATTTTTTGCCCATCCGGCATATTGATCCAAAAATGCTATTCCATTTTGTTCAACCCTTTTGTCATCCATATTGAATAGTATATTGCAAATTAAGAAGTAACTGCTTTCTGTCAGCACCCTTTGCACATAGATTTTTCCCTGTTCCGTTTCTAACCTTGGGCATATTCCCACAAAAATCTACCCACACAAACAGTTGGTCCATGATATTCTTCCTCGACAACATCTAACTGTCCACGATATAAATCCGTCATATAAAAAATTTATGTTTTATGATACGATTTCCTTTTTGGTGCCGAAGGACGGAATCGAACCGTCACGGTTTTTAAGGCCACAGGTTTTTGAGACCTGCGTGTCTACCAATTCCACCACTTCGGCAAATTTCAAACTTTATTTTATTATTGTCGGCCTCGGTAGTCTACCAATGAAATTTATCCGCCGGCAGGCGGACCACTTCGGCTTTCAAACTCTTCTATTATCTCACGACAAACCCCTAATTTTAAACCCAAAACAATTACTAATTACAGATTACAGATTACTGATTACAGATTACTGATTACAGATTACCAATTACCATCTCACCCTTTCTTCTCCACATCAAAAAAACTCACCTGCTTACCGTTAAAGTACAGATTAAAAGTTCCAGTCGGACCATTCCTGTGTTTTTCGATCCCACAGGTCACAATTTCCCGAACCTCCTCGTCCTCCCGGTGTAAAAACAGTACCACGTCAGCATCCTGTTCAATACTTCCCGATTCCCGCAGATCCGACAGTCTCGGTTTCCCCCCCCTGGCTTCCATTGCCCGGGAAAGTTGAGCCGCCGCCACAATTGGCACCTTTAGCTCTCTTGCCAAATTTTTTAATCCCTGGGAAATTTCCGACACCTCCTGAACCCGATTATCTCTGGTAGTTCCATGCATCAGTTGCAAATAATCAACCACAATAAATCTTATCCCCTTATCCGACTGCAGTCTCCTTGCCTTCGTCCTCAGTTCCGTCACCGTCAGCCCGGGAGTATCGTCAATATAAAGCGGGGCCTCAGCTAGTACCCCCATTGCCTCCGACAACGACGCAAAGTCATCTTCCGACAGTTGTCCAGTCTTTAGCTTCCAGGCGTCAATCAGCCCCTGACGAACTAGCAATCTGTCTACTAGTTCCTCCTTGCTCATTTCCAAAGAAAATACACACACCGGTTTCTTTTCTTCAACCGCCACATGTCTGGCAATATTCAAAACAAAAGCCGTTTTTCCCACTCCCGGCCTGGCTGCCAAAATTATTAAATTACTATCCTGCATTCCGGCAAGCATTCCATCCAACGACTTAAAACCGGTCCCGATTCCCCTCAAACCACTTCCCAATTTCTGCAACTCATCCAGGCGGTCAAAACTGGCCGTCAAAACTTCCTTCAGCGAAGATGGCACCGATTTCAAATGTTTTTGCGACAGCGAATATATTTCCTGCTCGGCATAATCCAAAAGCTCCTCCGACTTCAATCCATCATCAAAAGCTCTCTCGGAAATCCTGGCCGCCGCCGAAATCAGCTCCCTTTTAGCCGATAGCGACTTAATAATCCGACCATAACTCTCAACATTGGCCGAAGTCGGCACCTCGTTTGCCAACCTGGCCAAAAACGTCTTCCCTCCCACCCTCTTTAACAACTTAAGCTCCTTAAGCCTTTCCGAAACAGTCACGATGTCTAAGGGCTCCCTCTTTTCATACAAATCAATCATTGCCTGATACACCTGGGCATAGTTTTCATTGTGAAAATGTTCGGGACGAAGAAAATCCGACACTTCAACAATCCCATCGTTATCTATCAAAATCGACCCCAAAACCGATATTTCGGCTTGCTCAGAACTCGGCGGTATCTTTAATGTATCCATACAATTTCAAGCCCCTCAGGCAGACTTTCAGAATCTACCTTTAACGACTCAACCGGCTGCAAATCCTCCCTGTCAACCTCATCCATAAATTTCTTCATCTCTCCGGTGTCCGCCTGCCCTCCGACGGGAATCAGGTAATTTGCTCCCCACTTTTTCGCCCACGACAATACAATTTTTCCACCCACCACTTTTTCTCCTCCCACCGATGCCATCAATACATCAACGGCGTTAATCCGCTCGATTTTTTTATCGGTCAAAACTTCAGATATCTCACCCAAAATTCCAATTGTTACTCCATCTACATTAATTACATACACCGTGTCTCCGCTGCCGGCACCGACTCCCAATACTTCCACCCCCCCGACTTCATATTCTCCCGGACCTCTCAATATCACTTTTTCCCCGTCATTTAGCCCCAACCAATCGTATTTTTTGAAGTAAATATTATTACCCTACCTATGGCCTTATTAGCTCCAATAACTTCCTTTGTCGGATTAATCAAAACACTCTCTTTTTTGCCTTTTAACAAAACCGTTTGACTTCCCATACATCTTATTTCCATATATGCAATTCTATCATCACTTTTTAGCTCTTTGTGATATCATCTCTAAATCAATATGTTTAAAGAATTTGTGCTCGCCATCATCTTGGGCGCTCTTCTCGGATTCGGACTTACGGGAGGTTATTTTGCCCTAAACGCCAACAAGAAAAATAACCAACTCCCCGCCATCACCCCATCTCCGATCCCGCTTGTTTCCCAGGCCGTCGATTCAAAAATCAGCCCTGAGCCTTCGGAAAAACCCACCATCCAAAACCCCGACAATCTAACCGTTGACAGCCCCAAAAACGAATCGGTAGTCAACAACTCCAAAACCACAGTATCCGGTAATAGTTCACCCCAAAGTACAATAATAATTACCACTGCTCAAAAAACATACAGCCAAACGGCCTCCGAAGACGGCGCTTTTTCTATCGATATCGAGCTCGAGTCAGGCGCCAACAAAATCAACGTCTCGTCCATAGGTACCGGCGACAGCCAAACTGATATACAACTAATTATTACCTATTCAACCGCAAAGATATAATGACTATTCTTCTCCTGCTTTTCTTTCTCTTTCGTCCTCTAAATATTTTCGCTGCCACCCCAACTCCCACCTCAGTTGCCAACGACCCTACCCCGGCGGCAGATCCGACCAAAACATCCGGACTTGACGAAATAAAAAAAATCCGCGAGGCAGTCCAACAAAAAGTTCAGGAAAAACTAGCCGAGATATCAAATCCCGAAGTCAACCAAAAAAGAGGTATCATCGGAAAAATCACCAAAATTGATGGACTTGAAATTACCCTTGAAGACAATCTCCTTACCAGTCGAAAACTATCCCTTACTAACGACACGGTGGTCATTGGTATCAACAAAAATAAATCAAATCTAGAAAGTCTTAAAGTAGGCGTTGAAATCCTGGCCATGGGATATACCACTGAAGACGGTTCCCTCGATACCAAAAGAATTGTCATAGTTGACCTCAAAACAATAGCTGATCCCCTAAACGTCACCGTCGGCAAAATTGTCGATATTTCCCGAGCCTCTCCGGTCTTTGTCCTCATCCCCTCTTCCGACAAAAACACCCAATATCAAATCAAAACCGATGCAAAAACAGAAATTACTCAGCTCCAAAAAAACAAAATATCTTTTTCGGATCTCAAAAACGGCCAAAGAACTATTTTGGTTTTTAAGCCAGAAAGTAAAACCAGCAAATCCTTCTATGCCACCAAAATTATAAACCTCGACTATCAGACCCCTACCCCCACCCCCAAAAGCTAAAAACCGGAAATTCCGAATTTCTGATACAACTTTAGTGTTTCTCCACTTTTTAAAAACGATTCCCTATTCTCAATAAATTCCTCTCTGCCCCTTACGGGTTCGATACATACATAATTCTTGTCCCCCTCACTTACCCACAACTTTGAATATTGAAATCCTCCTATTTCCCAGTCCATCATTCCCCGTCCCGGAACAAAAATCTCGTTTTGGGGCTTTAGGGCAATATAGCCACTTTTCTTAACTTTTTCATTCATGTTTTCTCCGTTAATTTTCAGGTCTTTCCAGCCCTGGGGCATTTCAAAATAGTTGTGTATCCCCACATTTACAGGTGATTTTGCCCCAAGATTTTTAACTTCTATCTCATGCAATAAATTATTGCCCTCAAGGCGATATTTTTGCTGCACTTCAATATGTCCCGGATACGCGCCCACGTTTTGAAATTCAAAAGATATCTGAAAACAATTTTTATTCCCTTTCGCTACTCTCCACAATCCATTTCTTACCGGCCCATGAGCCGGCAGTTGAAATTTACCTACCCCCTCATTGGCAAAATTCGGTACACACAAATGGGTATTGGCAATTTTTCCGTCATTCCGATGATATGTCCCCAATACTACCTTATCCCCGTATCTCAATTCTTTAATCCTGCCCCCCATCAAATCAATCTCTAATTTCCAATCACCAAAACCTATATTAATCTCCGTCACAAACTAAGTATACCAAAACAAAACCACAAAGAATTTACCCCTCTATATACCGGATTTCATTCGATACGTATAATATATTTATTCTTTAATTTCGGTTATTTATTCCCCGAATAAGCCACCCTTAAAACATATCCGAATAATTCAAACATGTACATATATTTAATAGTCTGTTATCATCCTCACATGTTAGTTAATTCTCTCGTCCTCCTTATTTTGGTCGTCCTCCTTATTACGAAGGGGGCACTTTCGGAGGCAAGAGGAAGCTAATTTTTTCTCAAATTAATTCTCAAAAACCCCTCCGAAACGGAGGGGTTTTTAGTGGAATATTATTTATTAATAAAATATGGAAAGAATATCTAGGGATCGCATAGAAGTTGACCCCTGTGGATTCCGGGTTGAAGAATTAGATACCGTCGGGGTGATCCCTCCCCGATATTACATAGATGGTTGGGATAAATTACCGGGAGGAGCAACCGTTTATTGGTCCCATACGGACAGACGTATTCCACCGCGCGAAGTTATACTTCGACCCTCCCAAGGTGTCATAAAGCCAACCAAAAACAGCAAAACCTAACATTTTTTGCTATAATCTATTCCTATGAAACAAGGAATTCATCCAAAATATTTTGCTGATTGCCAGGTAAGCTGTGCCTGCGGCAATAAATTTACCACCGGCTCAACCCTGGAAAAAATCGAGGTAGACGTTTGTTCCAAATGTCATCCTTTTTTCACCGGCCAACAAAAGTTTGTCGACGTCAAGGGTAGAATTGACAAATTCAACCAAAAAGTCCAACAGGGCAAGGCTTATGCTGTCAAAAAAGCCGCAACCCCCAAGAAAAAAACTGCTAAAACCAATTAGCTTGTTTTTTTCTTAAATATGCCAACTATAAACCCAAACATTGCCATTTTGGAGTTTCACACCGGACCGGGTGGGCAGGAAGCCACTATTTGGTCTCAGGACTTAATGAACATGTATAGCCGTTATGCCAATCGTATCGGCTGGAAAGTCTCCCAAATTGACGACAATATCATAAAAATTTCCGGCTTTGATGCCTTCAGTCAGCTAAAGCACGAAACCGGTACCCACCGGGGCCAAAAAATCCCCATAACCGAAAAGCGCGGTCGTATCCAAACATCAACCGCCTCAGTCGTTGTCCTGCCCCAAATCGATTCCGCTGATATAGTAATTAATCCCGATGATGTTGAGATCACCGCCTGTCGGGCCGGCGGACATGGCGGCCAAAATGTCAACAAAGTCAGTACCGCCGTCAGGTTAGTCCACAAACCCACCGGTCTAGCTTTTTCCGTCCGTCAGGAACGATATCAGCAGCAAAACCGGGAAATCGCCATGAATCTCTTAAAATCAAAACTTTGGCAAATCGAAGAAGACAAAAAAATGTCTCATATCAGCGGCTCTCGGGCTATTGCCACCCAATCCCATCGGGCAGACAAAATCAGAACCTACAATTATTCCCGAAACCAGATCAAAGATCATCGTATCAACGTTTCCTTCAACAACCTCGATCGTATGATGCAAGGCGAGCTCGAAGACTTGATTCTCGAACTTTCAGTTCTCGATACTCACAAAGAAAACAATAACTAACTAGTCTACGCCATCGCTTGATATCCTCCCAACTGAAGCCCCTTTTTACTATAGCGTTGATATAAACCTTTCAGAATTGTACCCACATAATTATCAGGAAACTCCCTTAACTGACCGGCATATTCTAGTATTAGTCTACAAAAGTTATCATATGCTCCAACTCTCGCTTCCTCGTATTGCAAAAAATCAACTGTTCCCGATAGACACAATTGTCTGGCCTCTTCACCCCTCCGCAAAACTTCAATTATCTTAGCAAAACCAATTTTCCCACAAAAATCCTCCCACCCCGGCAAAACATTTTCCACAAAACCAGTTCCAACCACTCCCGGCAATAAACTTAATTGCCATCCCGCCTTTTCTCCCAACATAAAAACATTTAATGGATTTATATTTAAAGCCATCCAATACGCATTCCAAGCATTATGAAACCGATCCACATCCTCTGAAGCAGACAAACTTTTTCCCAGTGGTTTCCATACCTTATCATTTAACCACCACGCAGACTCGCCTAAACTATTTAATAATTGGTCAGTAGTCTCTATTCTGACTTCTGATAATTGTTGTCCTCTATCTCCGACTACCAGGGGCATTATCTGAAAAGGCCAAACTGCCCTAAATTCATGCAATGCTGTCCGAAAACCAGCCACTGGAACAAATTGGTTGAAAGCAATCTCCGGCCAAAGGTATTCATTTCCGACAAAGTTAATTATCCCCTTATTTGCCACTGCGACCTCTTTTCTCCCGGGATAAAAATTCATTTGTACCCCTAACAATTGCCCATCAGCGCCCGGCACTATTAAACACGGTTGGCAAACCGTTCCTCTGGCCATTAAAAATGGTGCCAGTCCCAAATTACTATCTGATGGTCCATCAATCCCAAATGGGCTCATCACATGAAGCAAAGGATGACCAAAATATAGCTTCCTTACTGTCTCCACTTCATTTTCTCCATTACCATCAACTTCCATCCCCAACCTCCTTCGACTCATTTGCCATTGAATTCTGTCTCCAGTATCACTCCTCACTTTTACCATTTCCGCCCATAAGTTCTTACCCGCCACATCACCAAATACCTCTTCCGCCTCGCCGGTCTGCCCTATTGCCAATAGGTCCACATCAGCATTATTTAAACATGGACGCTCTCCCGCCATTTCCATCCTCGCTAACTCCGTTGGTGAAAACCTCCATCTGGGAGTTATTCCCCGAACAAAAGCCGGATCTTTCGCTCTTGAAAGATCCAAAGCTGCCCCCTCCACCGCCATTAATATAAGTTCTGGTTTTCTCACCAAGACTTCACGGATCAACTCCCCGACCTCTGTCATCGCCACCCTTCCATCTTCTTCGTAACCATATATACCCCGTATCCTATCGAATTCTATCAACCTTAGACCCACTCCTCCATACTCCTCAAGAGTCGATCCTCCTTTTAGTATTTGCCCTTGTCTGGCCATTTTTGCCACTCTATTACAAAGATCTATCGATCCTTCTCTCTCCAATAAAACACTCCAACCTTCATGCCCGGCTTGGTCCAAACCCTTTTTGTAAATACCCATCATCTCCTGTTTGTCCACCTTAGTTTATCAACCGATATCCCCTACCTCTAACAGTCTGTATTCTGTTCCCGATACTTTCCTCAGCCATCTTTTTCCGTAAACTTCCCACCATTTTATCTATTGCCCAGTCAGAATACTTAACATCCGCCCTTTTCCCCCAAAGCACCCGAGCCACTTCCTCTCTACTAATCACCCGGCCTCTGCTCTCCAGAAAGCCCCTCAACAACTGATATTCATTCAAGCTAAATATGTCAGAAACTACCACTCCTCCCGCCACTATTTCTCCCCTTTTTTCATCAAATTCCAACCTCATTTTATCTATTAATTTTTTATTTTTTATATATTCTTCAAACATCCTCAAAAATAACTTTCCCTTTTTTACCAACCCGTTCTGTCTCACAAAATCCGAAAAATATTTGTCCTCTACTTTTCCCCCCGCTGCCAGTAACCCCATCAACCGTTTATCTTTTCCCCCAACTGATTCCAGTATGTCATTAAATACTTTTTTCACCTCCCAACAGGATTTCAAAGATAAACCTCTCAAAAAAACCTTTATCAAATATGGATGCCCTCCGGTAATTTTCCAGATTGCTTCTCCTTTTTCTTTTTTTATTTTATAACCATATCTTCTTACAAAATCAGCTATAACCCCATTTGATTCCTCTTTTGAATATAGCGGATAATATATTTTGTTCTGGCCAACCAGTTCTGCCACCTTTCCTAATTTAGTCAAGCTCTCCCCGTCAAAAATATCCCGATTGACTCCAAAAATATAATGTATCAAAACTTTATTCTTTCGCCACAAATAAACCATATTATTCCACACCGATAGCGGGTAATGTAAACTCTCAAAATCGACTAATATTATTATTATTTGAATCCCTCCACTTAGAAGTCTTTTTATTTCCGCCTCAATTTTATTAAATATGCTTCCCAAATCATCTCCGGCTCCAACAATCCCCAATTCTTCCGCCATCAATCGATAAAAATCAACTGAATCCTCCGATATCAGCCTTTCTTTCTCAATTCTAATTACTTTATATTTCCCCGGTTCTCCAAAATCCAATCGAGACATTACCCAATTCCTACCAGCATTTGGGACAAAAATTAAGGTTGCATTTTCCCCCCTGTTTATCACAGACAGCACCTTACTGTTTATATCTCTCATCCGTCAGGATTATATCAAACTATCGCTATTCCTCCCACTTTCTCCAACTTTTCCGGCTTCCGCTCAGATAAAAATCAAGCTTCTCTCCTCCAACCCAAATAAACTCCCCTTATTACAAATCAAAATCATTATGTCTCTTAAAGAAACAAAAAAACAAGTTGCCCTCTTTGATGACAGTCCAGACATCCAAGCTAGCCTTGGCATGTTATTAGATATGAATGACTACGGAGTACATCCGGCCACTTCAATGTCAGAAGCTTTAGAGCTTATCCCCCAATTACCTAAACTAAAAGTTAGATTTGCCATCGTTGATGGAAATTTGTCCCCTGGAGGTTGGGGAGACAACCGAGACGGAGCCGAAATTGTGAGTAAAATACAGCAAAACCCCTATCAGACAATAACCATCGGGTATGCCTCTCGGGGAGATGTCCCGGGTGCCGACTACCAATCACCCAAAAACAAAGGACCCATAAACTTATTAAATACAATGAGATTGGCTATTCTCCCCTCTTCTAGAGCCCCACGCTAATCACTAGCCCCCATTTTCTCTTGACAAAACCGGCACCCCGTGATATATATACCCCATGGTTACGCCTGAAAAGCACTTTCAAGAATGCGCTGTCCCGGGCCGTCTGACTTGCGACCAGCCCGGTCGCTTACGGGGTCGATGCTCTATTTGCACCCCCGCAAAAAATTTGGTTCTACACCATGCTACATCCTTTGCCCAAGCCAACATCCGCTCAATCTCAAAAATCAGCTCCTCCTACGGGATAATATTAGTACGACAGAACCCTTGCACAGTGGAATCCCAAATCACAATAAATACAGAACCAACGCCGATAACCATACCGGTCGTTCGTATCGCCTCTGGCCAATTCGAGGTTGCACTTCCAGAATCTTGGATGGATATAATTCCCACCTCAAAAAATTCTACCCCGTCCTCTTCTCCAGCTTCACTTTAAGGTTCATCTCTTTATCATCCCGCCAAATTTTCAGGTCAACACTATCCCCTATTTTCTTTTTATTAATAATTGAAACCAAAGAGTCAGCTTTATCATCATTCATCTTCACCCCGTCAATTTCCATAATTATATCTCCCCCTTTAACTCCATATTTCTCAGCCGGGCTGCCGGCAATAATTTCCTGGACATAAACTCCGGCCGGAACACCGTTTTGCAAGGCCAAATTTTTTGAAATTACTCTATACGACACCCCCAAATACGGTCGCTCAAATTCACCCGTAGCTTTAAAATTATCAATTGAAGCCTTGACCAGGTTAATAGGTAGGGCAAAGCCAATACTCTGCCCTCCCTGTGACACCGCTACGTTAACCCCGATCACCTGGCCTGAGGAGTTAAAAAGCGGCCCGCCGGAATTCCCGGGGTTTATTGCCGCATCAGTCTGAATTACTCCGTCCAGTTTTTCCGTCCCAATTAAACTGCCTCCGGCCACAATTCCCCTTCCCAATCCGGAAATTACCCCCTTGGTTACCGTCGACCGAAATTCGCCCAGTGCTGTCCCAATAGCAATCACCGTCTGCCCCACCTTCAGTCTGTCGGAATCCCCCAACTTCACCGGCGTTAATCCGCTCCTGTCAATTTTCAAAATTGCCAAATCATTAACCGGATCCCTATATATCTCTTTTACCTCTATCACGTCGTCTTTCCCAACTACCACCTTATATTTCGCCTCCGTATCAGACACTACATGCTTATTGGTCACAATCAGTCCGTCAGGGGTAATAATAAATCCGCTGCCAATATCCTGTTCAATTTTTTCTTCTCTGTTTACCTCCTGCCGGGGAACCCCAAAGCCAAACATTCCTCCCCAAAAACCATTATCGGAAAAAGGGTCGCTAATCACCGTAGTCTTACTAATTGATACTGTCACTACACTTGGTGTCGCCTCCTCCACCACCTTCGTTACCACCGACTCCTCGTCAATCACCTGCAACTTGGTAATCTCCGAAACTTTTTCTACCGTCCTGTCCAAAAACTTGGATTTTACCGTTCTTCCCAACACTACTCCGATAAACAGTAATAGTGAAATTACCAAAACTACCGCCACCGATATGCCCGCAATTTTTAGCGATTTTCCCCTCATGATTTTCTATTGTAAATCTTCACTTATTTTTTTGTCAATACTTCAATCGCCTTTTTAAGTTGCATGTCCTCTTCATCCACGGACGAATATTTTACCTCAACATCAGGCATAATTCCGTCTTTGTGAATATTTTTCCCACTCGGCAGCAACCATTTGGCTACCGTTACATGAAGCCCCGAGCCGTCACTAAAATCTTCCGGCTGCTGGACTGTGCCCTTTCCAAAGGTTTTTTCTCCCACCAGTGTTCCCCGGCCATAATCCCTCAGCGCCCCCGCCAAAATTTCAGATGCTGAGGCTGATCCCCCATTCACCAAAACCACCAAGTTATCCGAAAGCAGTTTCCTTCTCGATCTGTCAACCTCATACGATTCCACTTTCCCATCCGACGATTCCTGTTTCACAATCACTCCGCTCTCAACAAAATCAGATGCCACCAACACACTCGCCTGTAAATACCCGCCCGGGTTATTTCTCAAATCGAGCACTATTCCCGCCACGCTGCCTTTGGCCTTTTCCTCATTTATTTTATTCACCAGACCGGGCCAATCCGTATACAACTGTTCAGTAAATTTGTACAGTTTTATCCACGCCACTTTCTTGTTACCTTCCTGCCTCCATTCAAGTTCCAAACTGGCAACCACAATGTTGTCTCTTTTTAAAACCACGTCAAAAGTTTCCTTTTCTCCCTCTCTGAATAGTTTCAATGTCACCTCCGTTCCGATTTTCCCCCGGATTAGATTCACCGCTTCATCCAAAGCCATCCCGGCCGTATCTTTGTCAATATTTTTTTCCTTATCAGTAATTTTCAAAATCAAATCCCCCGCCCTAACTCCGGCTTTTTCCGCCGGTGTCTTTGGCAAAGGCGACATCACCGATATCGTTTTATCCTTATACCCAAGCTGTATTCCCACTCCGCCAAATTCACCCGCCAGATCTTCATTGGCACTTTTATTTTCTGATGGCGGTAGATAAACCGTATACGGATCATCCAAAGACGACACCATCCCCGAAATCGCCCCGTAAACCATATTTTTATCATCGATTTTTTCTTTATCAAGATACAGCTGTTGCAACCGGTCCTTCACCCTCCACATCATCGTCAAATCCAAGGGTTCCCTTCCGCTGCTACCCGGAGCATCTTCCACACTTTTTCTGCCGGCATAAAAGCTTATCAGAGAAAACACCGAAATAACCGCCAATATTAAGGTAATATTCCTCAGGGTCTTAATCCTCATTCTTCTATTGTACTACCAAAAGTAATCTGCCAACCTTTGAATTTAGCAATATCCTTCTCTCTCCCTCATCTGTTTGATTATCCACCAATTGATCCCACACCGATCTCTCCAAAGACATCACCGGAAACCCCACCTCAATCTCTTTAAAATCCATCTCCACCGGTTCCGGCACCACCAAACCGGCCACCCCTAGTACCTCCGCCTTAATAATATACGCCACACTGGGTTCTGTTGAAAAGATAATCTTACCGTTTAGAGCGCTAGTTAACTCCGTTAGTTTATTCCGAATCCTTAGGTCGCTCTCACCCCACACCTTACCATCCACCAACCCGACTCCCTCATACTTCAGAGACTCAAATTCCAGCACCATTTTCTCCTTTTCCACCTTCAAAACTTCCGAATCAACCGGCGAAACAATCTCTCTTCTTTTGCTTACCACAGTCTGGAACTGAATATTTAAAAACTCATCAATCCCGCAAAACTTACCGCTGCATGGAGAATATAGCTTTTTGGGAAACAGTCCTCCGTCGACAAACAACAAGTCCCCCTCCTTAAATTCCTTATCGCTCAAGCTACTATATAATTCCTGAAGTTTACCCTTAGACATTCTCGACAACATCCACGAGGCGTCATAAGAATCCACTCCGACCTCTTCACAGGTCAACAAAAGTTGCCCTTTCTTCACCTTCACACCCTCCGATACCTCTACCTTTGCCCCATTGGGAATCATCACCACCCACTTTGACTTCACCGTCGCTAACTTTGATTTTTTTTTCTTCACCGCCATAACCTCATCAGAAATTATAGCAGTTCAGAGACCAAAATCCCGTCTGTCTTTAATTCTGAGTCGTAAATGGCACCAATCCCAAGTGTCTCGCCTGCTTGATAACATCCGACAATTTTCTTTGATGCTTCACGCAAACACCCGAGTACTGGGCTCCGATTATCCTACCTCGGGGGGATAAATATTCTTTCAAACCCTCATAATCTTCCCATCTCGGTATGGTCTTGGTCTTACAAAAAGAACAGCCCTTTTCTCTTCCGCGAATCTTTGCGGCTAAAAGCGAATCTTTCTTGGATTTTTTAATCATAAACTCACCAAAAATTTTAAAACGGCATCTCCTCTTTCGGAGCATCAGTTGATTTTGCCGAAGTTTCTGCGTCCATTATTTCATCCGGAATCACAATATCTTCAAGCTTACCGTCCTCAGGCACGAATTCTTCTGCAGGAGCTGGAGCAGAGGCGCCGCCAGCCGGGGCGAAATTCTGAGCCGTATTTTGTCTGTCGCCGACACCTTTGTTGTCCAAAATTATCATATCATCAATTACAATCTCTGCAATCTGTCTTCTACTATTTTCGGCATCGACCATATCCCGATACTGAATCCTGCCCTCTACATATATTCTGCGGCCTTTTGCCAATAATTGCGAACACAACTCTGCTAGTTTATTCCAAGCCACAATCCTATGAAATTGAGCATCTTCTTTTCTTTCGCCCTGTTTGGTTACCCAAACCCGATTGGTGGCCAATCCAAAAGAAACAACTGCCATCCCTGCCGGGGTATACCTTAATTCAGGATCCCTGGTTAGATTACCAATTAACAAAACACGATTTAGACACCTACTGGGCATTTTGACTCCTTTACTTTTTTAATATTAAATAACGTATAATTTTCGGCTCTCTGTTCAAAAATAAATTAAATTCCTTAAATTGAATCGGTTTTTCGCCTTCCACGTCCAAAACCCAAAAATCACCTTTTCCAAAATCCCTTATTTTATAAACCATATCAATCATTCCCAAATGATTTTTGGAAACTACTTTGGCCTTGGCATCATCAACCCAACCCTCTATCTTTACCAAAACCTCTTCTTTTTCTTTTTCTTCGATTTTTGGATTCAAAACCGAAACAATCTGATATTTATATTTATTGTCTTTCATGAACGTACTAGGTTATCACACACCCCTTTGTTTTACAATAATAAACTTGCCCATATTTTCATACAATATCTTCTATCGGCTCTGTCTTCAGAGCCTCAGTATCAGCTTCCTTGTCAATAATTGCCAATATCCTGTCAATCTCTTCGTTTGTCAGATTATCCGAATCCGCCACCGACTCCAAAATAGAATTTGCCTGGGCCAGTGCCTCCAAAGGCAGCTCCATCGACTCGATTATTTGCTTTGCTTCTTTTATATCCATATTCTCATCAATCTATATTTTCCTAATTATATATCCCTCTTTCGTATCTTCAACTATATATCCCAATTCCCTAATCTCATTTCTAATCGTATCTGCTTCCGCCCATTTCTTTTCTTCCTTGCACCTCTGTCTATTTTTGGCCATCACCACCACCGCCTCCGGCACCTTTTCTTCAATCGACTCCCTATCCAATTTCAGGCCCAACACTTTATCAAAGTCCAATATCGTTGCCAGCTTATCGCCGTCCGCCAAATCCGACTTTGCTAATTTCCAAACAACCGCCATCGCCTCCGGCATTGCCAAATCATTCTCAATTGCTTCCACAAACTGCTGTTTAAAATCTTTGCTTACCTTCCCCCCGGGAGTTCCATTCTGTTTCCATCTTAAAACCATCGACAACAACTTCCGGTACGACAATTCCGCCGTCGCCATACCATCCAGGCTAAAAGTCATCCCCTTTCTGTAATGAGAATTAATCGCCAAATACCTGTACACCATCGGGTCAAAACCTTTCTCTTTTAACGCTCGTATCGTATACACCTCTCCAACTGATTTACTCATTTTACCCTGTCCTATCGTAATAAAGGCATTATGTATCCAATAATTGGCTGTTTGATGTCCGAATGCTCCGCATCCCTGAGCAATTTCATTAGTATGATGTATTGGAATATGGTCTTCCCCTCCCGTATGAATATCAAAAGTTTCCCCCAAATATTTTGTCGACATCGCCGTACATTCAATATGCCACCCCGGGAATCCCACTCCCCACGGGCTTTCCCACTCCATTTGCCTCCGGGCTTGCCCTGAGTTTACGCAAGGACTAAATTTCCACAAGGCAAAATCACAGGGGCCCCTTTTCTCCCGGTTCTCTTCCACTCTGGCCCCTTCTTTAATTTTGTCCGGATTCAACCTGGCAAAATCACAATAGCCCGGAAACTTTGCCGTATCAAAATAAATTCCGTCACTGATTTGATAAGTAAAGCCGTTTTTCTCTAACCTTTCTATTAGCTCAATCTGATCTTTAATATGATCAGTTGCCCGACAAAAAACCAAAGGTTTCACAATATTAAGCATTTCCAGGCTTTCCATAAATTCGCTCTCATATTTTTTGGCAATCTCCCACACACTCACCCCCTCTCTTTTTGAGCCCTTTTCCATCTTGTCCTCCCCCTCATCGGCATCTGAGGTCAAGTGTCCCACATCAGTAATATTCATTACCTGATTAACCTCGTATCCGACATATTTTAAAGTCCTAACCAAAATATCCCAGGCGATATAGGCATACATATTTCCAATATGTGGACTGGAATAAACCGTCGGACCACAGCTATAAATCCCTGCCTTCCCCTCCTCTCTAGGCTTAAACTCCTCCTTAGACCTCGTCAGTGTATTGTAAAACTTGATCATACCAGATTATATCAATATTAATCCGGTTTTTTGGCTTGCTCCATACTCTGATCAACCATGCTAGGTTTCCTCTTACCCTGTCGCTGTGGACCTTTTTTCTTTTTATTCCCTTCAGATCCGTATTGCGCCGCCATCTCTTCCTGCTCCCGCTTTTCTGCTTCTCTCTGTCTCTTTAAATTTTCCAAAAACTGTCGTTCTTTCTCGTCTTCGTCCTGTTTTTTTTGATCTTGTATCTGCTTAATTTCCGCCCCCACATTTCTTCCCTGCCCCATTTCTCCTCTGATCCTTTCTGCCTCTTCCTGTCTCTTTTTATCGTCCTCAGCCCGCTTTTGTTGCAATTGCCCCTCAGTCATCGGCGTTATGTCCCCCAAAAGCTCCTTGCCGGTAATTATTGTATTACCAATTTGCGCCACCTGCTTTACCCCTTGTTCTACTGTCTCCATTCCTATTTGTTTTATCGCCTGCAACACTTGTTTTGGAATATTATTATCTGTCATTTTATTTGAATTCTATAATTTCTAATTACAGATTACTAATTACTGATTACAGTTTACCAACTCTTATATCTCCCTTCTTCCCTCCATTGCCCGGCTCAGGGTGGCCTGGTCTGCAAACTCCAAGTCAGCCCCCATCGGCAAACCACTCCCGATTCGGGAAATTTTAAGACCTGATTTTCTCTCTTCAATTTTCCGCTTTATATAAAGTGCCGTTGCCTCACCCTCCATAGTTGAATTGGTGGCGATTATCACCTCCTCCACCCCGTCAATCCTGGCCAATAATTCATCAATCTTTAGGTCATCCGGACCAACATGATCCAGCGGATTGATCACTCCTCCCAACACGTGATAAACCCCCCTATACCCTCCCATATTTTCAAGCGCCATCATGTCAATCGCCCTCTCCACCACACAAACCAGTTTATGGTCTCTCTTTTCATCCAGACAAACCACGCACTCATCCTCTTCACTCACCGAAAAACACTTTTTACAGACTTTGATATCTTTCTTTACATTTATCAAAGCCTGAGCTAGTTCCACCACAAAAGAAGCGGGCGTATTCAAAAGGTAAAAAGCCAGACGAGTCGCACTTTTGGGCCCAATCCCCGGTAGCCTCTCAAAACCGGTAATCAAATCTCTCAGCGCCTTTGGGAATTGAACCATGATTATTAAAACAAACCTTCCAAACCGCCCATGTCTTTCATTTTTCTGGCGGCGGCTTCCTGTGATTTTTTCAATCCCTTATTAATAGTATCCACCAGTAGCTTATTTTCTACCCCGTTTATCGACAAAAATTTCACCTTCTGGTCCCCCGACACCGTAACCCTTACTCCTCCCTCTTCAACCTCTACTACTTCCGCCTCCACCGCTTTTTTTAACTTGAAAGCCTGAGCCAACATTTTTGCTTTATCAAACATATTTTTTAAATAACTTTTAATCCGCCCTTATTCTATCGAAAATCTACCCAAAAATCTCTTTGGCCACTTCATATATATCTTTTGTACTGTTATCAGCATTGTTTTTCTCCAAAGATAACTCACTGCTCACCGCCTCAAGGGGCGTGTCGTTTTTTATTACCAGAGGCTCCTTTTTGCCCTTACTTAGGACACATTCAAACGCCATATCCACCCCGTAAACTTTCGACAAGCCCATTTCTACCACCTTACGGTTTTTTGCTTCTTCAAGTCTATCCTTATGAAACGGATAAAAAACCTCCAAAATTAATGTCTTTCCCCGCACTAATTTTGGCCGGGCTGCCCTCAAAAACGCCTCTACCGAATGATTAAATGGCTTGACCGCTGACAGCATTTTTGACCACTCTTTTTCCACTTTTTCCAGCTCCAAGCTACCACCCGCAACTTTGAGCTCAGCCTCCTCCCTTTCTTCCGGCTCACTTACCATCTCAGTCCTGATTTCTTCGACTCTCAGTACGGTTTCCGTCACCACCGTCGTCTCGACTTTGCTGTCACCCGCCATCGGGGCCTTTCCCACCCCCAAGAATTCCGCCACCGCTAGCTGTAATGGCAGCTGATCAATATTTACTTCTTTCTCCTGTTTACTGGCAGCTATCAGCAAATTTATAAGTCGGGAAACTTCCTTCAACCCCAATCCCGTATCCTCCGACAAGCCCACTTCATTTTCAAAAAAAGCCACCAACCTTTTTTGCAGATACTCCAATAACTTTTCTCTAAATACCGAAAAGTCGGCCCCTTCCCCAGCCATTTTCTCCAGTCTTTCCATAATCTTTCTCCCGTCTCCCAAAACCAAATCAGCACAAATTTCCTTCTCCCCATACTCTCCCGAAATAGTCTCCATATATTTCTTTGCCTTATCGTATGTAATTTTATTACCCAACTGAAGATACAATTCGTTAAACTTTCTTTGCAAATTTCTAAAACTTCCATCGCTTTCCGACACCAACAAATCTATCGTTTTATCGTCAATCTCAATCCCTTCTCCGATTATTATTTTCTTCAAAGAACTCACTAGCTCCTTCTTTGCTCCCTTGCCAAAATCAACCCTCATCAACCTCGACAAAACCGTTTCGGGGATTTTTTGAGGATCAGTTGTACACAAAATAAAAATAGTATTTTTGGGTGGTTCTTCAATCAGCTTTAACATGGCGTTAAACGCCTCTTTAGTCAACATATGAACCTCATCGATTATGAAAACCTTTTGTTTGAGTTTGCTTGGCAACAGATATGCCCTATCCTTCAATACCCTGATATCATCAATTCCCCGATTTGATGCCGCATCAATTTCAATGATATCCATACTGCTCCCCCGGCTAATTTCCTCACAGTTTTCACAAATATTACACGGCTCCACTCCTTGCGGTTTTAAACAATTTACCGCCCTGGCCATAATTCTGGCCGCCGACGTCTTTCCCGATCCTTTTGGGCCGGAAAACAAAAAGGCCTGAGGGGTGTCTTTCGACTTTAAAATTTTGGTCAAGCTTCCACCCACCCGTAATAAATCAAGATCAGAAATCCTCTGCGGCCGATATTTTAGATGAAAAACAGACATCAGACAGATTTAACCAAAACGAGTCTGACTTTACAATGGCTTTAACTATATCACCAAATTATTTACCCCGTGTTTCAACCATTCAAGCAACACTTTCTCGAGCCTGCTTTTTTGGAAAACAACCTCATACTTCAACTTTTCAGTACATATAACTATATCACCCAACCTTATTCTTCCATCTGCCATGGGCTCTTTCGACATTGGGAAGCCCAAAACTTGCGGGATATAGTTCTTCTTTCTGTATTCCATGTTATATTTTTTCGCCTTTTCCCTACCCACAAATAATATACTTAGCTCCACCCCTCTCGGATACCCAAAACTTTTCAGCGCCTTTTCTGCCACTCTCAAAACCATTACCTCATCCAACCCCCAATTCTTCGGGTGCTTTATCAGAATAACATTATTCATATTTATAAGTCTCCCTTGTCAAAGGGAGATTTAGAGGGATTTGGTCCTTTCTTTCACCATCTTTGAAATCATCTCTCCGCCTGCTCTCCCTGCTACCTTAATCATCACGTTTTTCATCACCAACCCAAAGTTACCCCCAAATTCAGCCACAACTTCATCAACAATCTTTTCCACCTCCGACTCGGACATCTCTTGTGGTAGATATTCGTTTACCACTTCAATCTCATAATCCTGCTGTTTTACCAAATCCTCCCTTCCGGCTTTCAAAAACATTTCTCTCGACTCTTGTTTATTTTTTAGTTCCTTACGCAAAACAGAAATTTCTTCCTTGTCAGTCATTCCCCCGGGTGGTAATTGCATTTCTCTCTTATCAATCAAAGATATCAAAAACCGCAACACATCCACCCGGGCGGAATCCCGATTTTTCAAAGCCAAAACACTATCAGATTTTAGTTTGTCTCTAAGCATGCCTTCTGGAATTTTTAGCTCTTTTCCGGCACTTTTCACGCCAGATTATGATTTTCTTTTTTGCGTACCTTTCTTCCGAGGGTTTGGTATAAGCCGCCCTTTTTCTTACTTCCTCAGTAATATCCTCCTCAATACACAACCGCCGAAACTTACCAATCACATCATCTTTGGACTCGCCCTTTTTTTTCTTTACAATTATTGGCATCAATTCACCTCCTTTATTGACATAAGGTGTATTCTATCTTATTTTTTCTTAGACTTCAAACACTCAATCACGTCTATACTGTTAGATATTTTCTTCCCGTTAAAAGTGTCCCCAACTCCGCAACCCGTTGAAGTCGGAACCGGCGCTCTCGAAGTTTTGGGCTGGGCCTTCAGGCATTCAACCACGTCCAGACTGTTTGCTATTTTTTTACCGTTGTAAGTACTCCCCACCACACATCCCGGGGGGGCAGTCACTGTGGGGACAATCACCATATTTGGCGTCGCTACCGGCTCCGGTGCCGCCATTGTTTTAAAGGAGTATGGGATACCGTTGTTATCAAAAACCTCTTCTCCTACCCTGATTCTAAAATAATAGTTTGCTCCTTGTTTTAGAGGGGTCAAAGTCATCTTATGACTTACTACCGATTCTGTTTCCACTGCCCTCAAAAGTAAACTTGCCGGAGTCGATCCGTATTCCACTACCCCCATAGACGCCTTATCAGAAGTCCAGGAAATCACAGCACTCTTCCCGTCGGCCAATGGTTTTGCCAACACATCTTTTGGTGCCGTATCAGCCGCCGCCCCGCTCATATATGTCCTCACAGTATTTATCCCCAACACCCCCAACACCCCTACCAATAAAATAATTACCAGAACAACAATCGATTTTACATTCACCGCCCCTCTCATTTTATAACCATCCAAGTAATAGTATGGAAAGTATACTGACACTGCCAAAAACTAATAAGCCCATCGTCGGACCAAAACCACCGGTCCGTGGCAACTCAGCCTCTGTACTCGTTGTGGTAGTCGTTGTCGTAGAAGTCGAAGTTAACGGAGTTGGAGTCGCGGCAGGATTGGAAGTCGGTGTAGGCCCACTGGCAGCCTCAACAATAGTATAGGACCCGCTCTGGTTTGCCGCACAGCTGACCACATCAGCCCCATCTTGGTTAGCAATATTTGTATCTCTAGTATTCCCCTGAGTACAGGCCAAATTAACAATTGCCGTCCCCACCGCTTTTGTCCTAAAAGTGAATGTCAGTAAAGGCCCAGAGACAGTGGCCGAATCGTACAGACTTGTTGAAGTCGGTGCCAAGGTCATCTCAAAAGTACCAGAGTCGTTTTGAATTTTTGCCGTTCCCGCATCAAAGGTAAAGTTAAAAGCCGGCGCCGAAACCCTTTCCACCGATAGCAACTCCAGTTTAGTCGCATCAAAGCTCCCCATCACATCCATTGCCAAAACCTTTTCCGCATCCGATTCAGCCCCCAGAACAACTACAATGTTTGAACCCACCGTATATGTTCCCGTTGCCGGGGTAAATGTAAATCTCGGAGCCGCAAAAGCTTTTACCGGAGTCACCACCAACATCAGAAACGCAACCAGGGAAACCAGTAAAAACTTTACTTTTAGATTCATTTATTTTATTACCTCAATAGTTAATTTGCTGCCTGAATAAGGTAACGCCTTAGCAGTAGCATTCTCTACAAACATAGTAGCAGACTCGTTTGTACCGTTTCCAGTACTTACTTCAAAACTAAAATCCCCAACTACTTTTGGAGTTGCTTCAAAGCTCACCAGGTTCAAAACATCACCCTCGGCCAATTTCATCCCCTGAGTATCCGAAATCAAAAAGTTTACTACTATCATTCCCTTTGTAGTACTGACCTTACTAAATGTCGGACTAGGCAACTTCGGATCAAAAGTTAAGCTATCAATATCAAATGATTTCGGGTCATATTTAACATACAAATTTAACGAATCAAGAGATCTCTCGTTCTTCGCAAGCATATTAACTTCCACCATCGACGGCTTTCCTGCCTGCATCTGGCTCTCCCCTGCAAAAACCAAGCTAAAATCAGGGTTGGAAACCACTTCTGACGGAATCAGGGCAACATCTCCACCCGGAGGAGTCACCACCAGATTCTTCTTTGCCAGACCTGAAAATAAAATAATACTTTCGGCAATCACCAAAACTGCCGCAATTGGTACTAATATTTTAAAATAATTCATATTTTTCCTCCGTTTGTTTTTTTATAATTTCTTCTAATTTAAAGATAACACAGAACTTCCAACTAATACAATTGCTCTAATTTATCTTTTAATGTTTGTTTAAACAAAGCTGTATCAATTCCGTTAACCTTACAGTTCCCGTCCATATCGGCCTGTAAGTAGCCACCGTCATCTACCTCGTCAATTCTGGTTGCGGCTGATTTCACATAAGAGTAATCAAGACCGTCAACCACCCCATCGGGTACTCCAACCGTCGCTCCGGTCACATCACCCGGCATTACCGGATATCTCGAAAAATCATAAAGTGGTGTTGTGTCTGCATCATCGGTCAGAGCTAAATTACCCCATGTCGAAGCAAAATATTCAGATTGGTTATCAATCCCATACTTCACCTGAAGATGCTTTGGTCCCTTAAAAAATACGGCTATTCCCTCATAATATGGGAAGTCCGTCAAAACTACTTGGCCTCCATAAACAACCCTCTCGCTTATTGACGTGTTCAGTACCGGTATCTGCCCGGGATATATCTTAATAGTCCCCTCCGGTGCCAAAACTGTCACCGTCACCGGCCAATTTACCGCACACATATTGCCCGCCAGTACATCCCTGTAAGAAATCATGTATTTCAAAATCGGCCAACCGGCTGTCATTGGTGGCGTCTCTGTCGGCAAAAGAGTGTTGGTTGGCCTTAACGTATTTGTCGGCCTCGGTGGCGTCTCTGTCGGCACATCGGCCAGTGGTGTTTCTGTGGGCATCAGGGTATTTGTTGGTTTTAGTGTATTCGTTGGTCTCACTGGCGTGTTAGTTGGGACGAGGGTATTGGTCGGTCTCAATGTATTCGTTGGCTTCACTGGTGTTTGTGTAGGCCTCAGCGTATTGGTGGGAATAAGCGTTCCTGTCGGTCTCAATGTATTCGTTGGTCTCACTGGTGTGTTAGTTGGGACGAGGGTATTGGTCGGTCTCAATGTATTCGTTGGCTTCACTGGTGTTTGTGTAGGCCTCAGCGTATTGGTGGGAATAAGCGTTCCTGTCGGTCTCAATGTATTTGTTGGTTTTGGTGTAATAGTCGGGGTCACTTCCGACTGGCTGCCATCTTCAATCACATAACTCATCCCGGTAACTCTATCTATCGACATCGCCGTATCGGTAGTCGTTGAATTACCCGACACAACCGATTTACTCTTATCAAGAGTTATCATCCCCGTCGTTGTCGATCCGCCCGCCGTAAACATCAATTTGGCCACATTTACCACTCCGGAGCTCAAATCCGCTTCCGGCTTGTTAGAAGTCACCGATAAATTAATACATCTATTAATCCCCGCAGGGTAATTGCTGCCACCAACCGCTACCATCATCGACAATGGCACCTCATTAAACGAGCTCGTTTCTTTATTTACAATTATCACTTTGTCCAAATCAGTCTCATCAACCGAAAGCTTAGTACTGTCATAACAAACCTGAGTGGTTACCCCCACTACTTTCGCCTTTTCCGACCCACCCGTTACGTTCCCCGTTTCAACCCACAACTGCACTGGAAAAGCCTCATTCATTTTCAATACTCTGTTCTCGGGTAAAAGAAATAATTTTGATCCGGCAAAGTACGCCCCGCTTCTGGTATCCCTGCTCCTGCCGGTCAAAAACACTGCCCCGGCAAGAGCGATCAGCAAGACCACCCCAAAAACAATGGTCCCTGCCTTTTTCATTTTAATTTCCTCCCGAAGTCATCAACTCGCTAAAATACTTGTGCCACAAAGAATAGTCAAAGACATTAACGACACCATCGCACTTTCCGTCACTACCGGTAAAGTCGGCGTCCCAGTTTGTACTTACTTCCGGCACTCCGGCACTCAGGTCTACGAACTCTCGTCGCCATACGGCATAATCGGTTACATCAATCGAACCGTCGCAATTGGCATCACCTTTTGACTTACCTTTAAAGGTAGGTTTCGGTACATTAGAGCCCGTACAGTTATCATCTACATCTCTTACGAAACCATTCATCACATAGCCAGGTACAAACCACCGATACTCCCCTCCGGTATTCAGCTTATAACATTCAAAAGTGGTTGGGCATTCCTTACAACTTGAAGCTGCACCTTCTGCTACCGTAATCCAGTGTATACAATTTGTACTGTTACAGTTCCTGCCGCTTACCGGTTCATAATACCCCGGGCAGCTATTAGTCTGGTTCTGATACAGTTTCCCATCCGCCGTACACAATTGAGAACACTGATTGTTACAGGCCGATTTTAACTCTACTGCAAAAACCCCCACTTCGTTCATCTGATAGGCCGCTTTCGGATAATACGCTCCGCTAGCACCACCAATCGCAAAGCTATTCGCGCTTGGTTGTGCCCCTACCGATGAAACCTTGCTCATATAAATTATTCCCCAATTAGAAACGGTTCCGGTCATATTGACGATTTCACCTTTTTTAACGGTGATATTCCCGTTTGCATTATTCAAAGTCAAACCGTTACATGAGAAATTCTGGTTGCAGGTCGCCGTCGGAATCGGTGTCAGAGACGGTACCGGCACTCCGGTCGGGATCCCGCACCTACAGCTCAAATCACCGGCACAACTTGGATTCCGGCAAAAATTCCCCGGTTTCCCCTGGCTATCAAAATAACCCGAGGTACACACCAATCCTAAACTGCGATCACACATATCCTGACCCTGGATCATTGTGCAGGATTCATTGCACCCAGCCGCAGCGGTGGCAACGTTAAATGTCGCATTATCGGTCGACGCACACGACACAAAGCCCGTGCACGGCAGACTGCCTCCCTTATAACTACAGGCCGGATTACCGGTACATTTACCCACCGGTGCTGTCGGCACATCACAATGCGCTACATAGTTGCCAGCCGGCAAACCCGCAAACTGAAAACTATCATTGCAAGCTGCCCCATTAATGCTATTGCACTGTTTAACTCTGGTGTAATAGAACCCTTCTTCTCCGGGAACACTGGAATTAGCTGCCAATGGCGCCGGCGACATTTTCGAAGTATCAATCTGTTTATAATCCCTTCTTTCTATCCACAATCTCACCGGATAAGTCCCCGAAGCGTTAGCATTACCTTCATAAGTAATGGTTATTGCCCCTCCCGGAGCTGATTGAGGAATCAAGCCGGTAATTCGGCAATATGCTTTACTTTCCGTCCCCGTCGGTACCACCGTCGGGACCACACTGCCCGAACAACATCGATAAGTCGGCGCCCAACCGCAGCCATTGGCCGCCGCTGTCGCTGTATCGCCAAATCTGGTACAAGCCTTACCGCAATTAGTAGTGCAGTTGGCCTCGTTGGAATAGCATCCGCCGGTACAACTTGTCGGCGCGCTACCTGTCGGCACCGTTGTTGGTCTGACTGTTGGCGTTACAGAAGAGCCGCAACTCGAAGAACTAACACAGCTAGTCGCTCCATTAAAGCTCCTTGCTCCATCCCATCTGGTACAATACACCCCATCATTTCTCAAAAATTGGTTAGCAGGACAGCTAGTACTCACACCCGGGTTAGATACAAAACCAGTGTTGCAGCTCGAACCCGCTCTACACCAATTCATTCCCGACCACCCGCACGACATATCCCAAACACTATCCTGACAACTGGGCGCTATAGTCGGGGCAGGCGTCGTCCCGGAACAATTCGTGGATGTAATACAAGTAGACGAACCATTAAAGCTCTTAGCCCCATCCGATCTGGTACAGTAAGTCCCCTGATTTCTCATAAACTGATTCGGGGCACAACCGGTGGCAACCAACGGCCCGGAAATATAACCGGTATCACAACTGGTCCCAACTTTACACCAATTTAATCCCGTCCATCCACAGGCCATATCCCAAGTACCATTAGCCTGACAGCTTCCGGGAGCCGAGGTTACTGTAGCTGCTTTCACCGTAAACTTAATAAGCAGTTGGCAATTGTTACTGCCTGATTCTGCCATTCTAAAACTGGCTACTCCACCCGTACCCGAAAATTTTACCGTATTACTATTCCATGCATCGACTACTTTCCAACTTACCCCCTCTACACTTCCTCCTACGGTCACCTTAACATCACCACCCCCGCCACCTACATTTAATCTTTTGACTTTAAAATACCTACCACCCGGGTTAGAAAATCCACATGTTCCGGTTGAACTAGTATTACCGGGGTTCTCCCAAGATTCAAATGAACCGCTGGTTGATTGAACCGTTATTTTTACTCCGTTTCCATCAGACAGCACTTTTCCTGCACTGTCCACTACTATCCCCCCGTAATCAACATAATGCCCCTCGCCGGTTCCGCCACACGACCACCAGTCAACATAGTTATTGTTGCTATCACAACACGCCTGTTTATCAGGATTCCCGTCAGCCGAAGGACAGCTGTGGTAAGAATTGGGTATTGCCGTAGGAGTCAAAGTCGGACCCACGGTTGGAACCATAGTTGGCACTCTAGTCGGAGCCACTGTCGGTCTTACCGTCGCAGTCGGAACCACGGTTGATCTTTTACAATACCCCGAGCTAGTAGTGCTGCTACAAACAAACCCGCTACAACACCTATTATCAGAGTCACAATAATCACCATCACAAGTATACTGCGGAGTCGGTGTTCTAGTGGGAACCACCGTCTTGGTCGGTGTAACCGTCGTTCTGGTTGGCGTTGCCGTTACCCTAATAGTTGGAGTAGAAGTCCCATACGGCTTTACTGTCGGCTTTACGGTCGATGTCGGAGACGTTGTAGATGTATATTTGCAACAATTTTGTCCCGTTGGACACCATCCCGACCCTTCTCCGATAAATGTTTTTCCCGCAACTCCATAATTCAAACTACAAGCTTTATAATTATCCATACACATTTGAGACAAACCAGCGCTCTCGCAATGTTGGGTCGGAGTATTAGTCGGTCTCAGAGTGTCCGTCGGTACTGGCCTTATACAATATTCCTCACCATATGGGTTACCGGGAGACGTCTGGCAGACTAAACCGGCACAACAATTATTGTATCTTGAGTCACCACTGACACACCCACGATCCTGGGCTATACAAGCACCGCTTGTTGGTGTTACTGCTGGCTCCGACGGCATTGCCGCCCTGTTTCTAATATCCTGGTTCTGTTGGCTTAATTTGGTAACCATCGGCAGTGCCACTGCCATTATCACCAAACCTATAATCAATGGTATCTGAGCCATGCCCAAATTTTCTCTAAAATTAAAAAATCCAATTATCTTCCGTATTTTTGGGCTCATTTTCTGTTTTTTTATATAAAAATATACGCAAATACTAATAGAAAAGTAAAACACTTGGCATCACCTGAGTCAATACGTCAAATGTTAAAACACCCAATAATCATTACTTTTCTTCTATACTTAAACTATGGCTAACAAGAATTTAAACCTATTAAAAACCATTTTCCCTCTTGTCGCCCTGCCATTCATAATCCTGGCCATAAAAACGGTTTTAGATATCCGCAAAGGTGCTGCTGGTATCCCCGCCGCCATTATCATCGACACCCAAAGTCCTCAGGGTAATATCCCCTCTTCCCTATGGCAAAACATTTCTCAGGGTGGCGAAGAGCCTACCGATATGATTGCTCCTGTTTTATACCAAACCAAGCCCCTCCGGCTCCAACTGATACGAATCGACCACCTATTCGATTACTATCAGGTTTACGCCGGTCCCGGAAACTACAACTTCGAAAAGCTCGATCGTATTATAAATAGTATCCTGTCAACCGGCGCCAAGCCGATGCTTTCCGTTTCCTACACCACTTCCTCTATGTCCAAAAACGGTCAAAACGCCGGCGAGCCATCAGACTGGAACCAATGGTACCAATTAGTCAAGGCCACCGCCAACCGTTATTCCCGGGAAAAAAATATCTCCGGTATTTATTACGAAGTCTGGAACGAGCCCGACCTTTTTGGCGGTTGGCACTATGCCAAAAGCCCCGATTACTCCACCCTTTACGTTCAAACTGCCAGAGCAATTGTCGACGGTGCCGGCAATTCCGATTACAAAATCGGCGGCCCGGCTACTACCGGCTTTTATGAAAACTGGATTAAATCCTTATTTAAAACGGCCACCGAAAATCGCCTCCGCCTCAATTTCATCTCCTGGCACAAATATTCCAAAAACATTATCGATTACGAAAAAGACTTTAATAACTTAAACAAAATTTTATCTGACTTTCCTCAATATTTCGGCATTGAAAGGATTATCACCGAAACCGGCCCCTCTCCAGAAGCCGACGCCTGGTACGACAATAAGCTTTCCGGAATTCATCTTATTTCCCTCTGTACTCAAATGGCCGGCAAAATCCACCGTCTTTTCCCATTTGAACTCGTCGACGGCCCCTCCCCAAGATCCCCAAACTCAACCGGTTGGGGTATAATCACTCACCACACCAACGGCTCTGTCCCAAAACCCCGCTATTATGCTCTCCAGTTCCTAAACCAACTCCAGGGCCAACGTTTATCCTCAACCGGTGATGGCAGTTGGGTTACTTCGCTTTCGGCCAAAAATGGCTCAATAATCTCCACCCTATTAGTAAACTACGACAGTTTAAATTTACATCCCGAAACCGTCCCGGTCACCTTCCGCGGCATTAGCCCCGGCAATTATCGGCTAGTTAGCACCATTTATATGGGCAAAGAAAATTCCAAAAATATAACCGTCCCCTCATTCAATTACACCGAAAACGTCTACCTCGAGCCCAATTCTGCCATCATTCTCAAACTCACCCCGCTAAATTAAGCGTCATTGCGATCCGCCAACTGGCGGAGTGGCAATCCCTGCCTGCCGGCAGGCAATCTTTACAGGATTAAAATAGTCAAGCTGTTTCAAGATTGCGGAGCCTGTCCCGAGAAACGAGGGATCGTTTCTCCTCGCAATGACAAAACAGTTCTCACTCTTAATTCGTAATTAGTAATTAGTAATTTTGGAATTT
Organism: Candidatus Shapirobacteria bacterium; assembly: GCA_041659325.1. Lineage (NCBI taxonomy): Bacteria > Candidatus Shapironibacteriota > Candidatus Shapirobacteria bacterium. Next base: position 540,979 of record JBAZYN010000001.1, read on the forward strand.
TATTACAGGTTACAGATTACTTATTACAGATTACCAATTACAGGTTACCAATTATTTGAATATCCTCACCACATCACCGGCTGTGATCAAAAATATCAAAAACAACAACACCACCATTCCGAAATTATTAATAGCCGTTTCAAACTTTTGGTTGACCCGTTTTCTGAAAATCATTTCATAAACCACAAAGATTATCCTTCCTCCGTCCAAAGCCGGAAAAGGTAAAATATTTACCACCGCCAAATTTACAGATACTATCGCAAAAAAATGTACCACCGCCAACATCCCCTGGTTTTGTTTGATACTACTTGTCGCCTGAAACATCCCAATTGGCCCGCTCACATCTTTTGGCACTCTGCCCTGAAATAGTTCACTCACCATGCCGATCACTCCGCTTCCAATAATTTTTCCCCAATAATAAGCCTCTCGAAAACCAGCCCCAATCCCTTTATGTATCTCATACCACTTCATTGGCACCATTTCCGTGTTAGATACCGTCACCCCCATTCCGCCCTCACCTGCCGGAGGATTTTCCCTTACAAAAACTTTTACTTCTCTTTCGACTTTTAGACTTTCGACTTCTAGACTAATTTCTTGTCCCTTATATTTTGCCACTTCATCTGTCATCTCTCTTGCGCTAAAAACCGGTTTACCCTCAACTTCGACCACCGAATCTCCTTCTTTAAGCCCTGCCATTTCCGCCGGGCTACCCCCGGTAATTCCTATTATCTTCACCACCTTTATATCCGTCGGCACACCGGAAACGGAATAAACAAACGAAAAAATCGCTATTGCCAAAACCAGATTCATCAACACTCCCCCCAAAACCACCATCATCTTCTGCCACGGTTTTTTATTATTAAACGCCACCCCACCCTTTCCGTCTCCATCTTCGCCATACAATTTACAAAACCCTCCGATCGGCAGCCAATTCAAACTAAAAATTGTTCCGCCAAATTTTTTCCCCACGATTCTCGGTGGCAAACCCAATCCAAATTCTTCCACCTTTACCCCGGTTTTAATCGCCGCAAAATAATGGCCAAACTCATGAACCAAAACCAAAATAGAAAGCGCAATTATAAAAATTAAAATATCCATCTTTATGTGATCTGTAACCGGTAATCTGTAATCAGTAATTTAAAACTATTTTTGACTCTCAACAGATTTAATTAAACCATTAATTAATTTTTCAGCAACTTTACTTTGGACCCAAATTTTCTTGCAGGAATCAGAATCTATCTATTTTAGATCTTTTGCTAACAAAATAAAATTTTGAACTTCCTTTAGCGATCCTCTTGCTTGAAAATAGAATTTAATTTTATCATTAAAATGATATCTACCAAATCCCTCTGCTATATTAGCACTAATTGAGCTCGCAGCCCTCCTTAGCTGATCACAAACTCCATATTTCTCAACTCGAGGGAACTTATCCAATATTTTATAAACAGAAATCACCAAGGCGTGTGATTCCTTCCATGAATTTAAATCATAAAAATCCAATATTCTCCCCATCTTCCTATCACATTCTACCAGTTTGATTACCAATTACAGGTTACCAATTACAGGTTACCAATTACAGGTTACCAATTACTGATTACTGATTACTGATTTTATCCCCTTATCTCCCCTTCCTTCTTACTGGCCACCATTTCCAATTTCTCAATATATTGGTCAGTCACCTTTTGCAACTCTGCCTCATCTACCTTAAATTCATCCTCGGAAACTGTTTTTTCTTGCTTTGCCGACTGTAATTCTTTCCGGAAATCTGCCCGGGCATCCCGGATCATCACTCTCGCCGCTTCAAGTTTCCTCCCCAAGATTTTTATATAATCCTCTCTTTGTTCTGTTGTTAGCATCGGCAAGCCCATCCGGATTATTTGCCCGTCAACTGCCGGGTTCATGCCAATATTGGCCGCCGCAATCCCATTGGCAATTTCCTTTACCAAAGTCCCATCCCACGGTTGAAAAGTCAATGTTCTTACGTCGGGCACTCCAATCGATCCAAGCTCAATCAGTCTCATTTTTTGTCCGCCATACACAGTTACCACCACATTCTCTATCAACCCCGGCGTTGCCCTGCCGGTCCGAATCGATGAAATATCATCAACAAAAATTCCTACAATCTTATCCATTCTCGCTTTTACGTTTGGGATATTTATCATATCGTTATTTTACCAAACTAATTACCAGTTACAGATTACAGATTACAGGTTACCAATCTATATCTCAAATCTACCAATTCTTCCAAGTTTTATATTCTCCCCAAATTTTGCCACCAGTGCTTTTATCAGATCCGATACGGTTTTGGACGGATCCTTAATAAAATCCTGTTTTAGCAAAGCCTTTGCATCTTTGGGATTCATCGCCGCCACCTGCAAACACAAATCCTTTGCCAGGGCCATATATTCTTCATTTTTTGCCACAAAATCAGTCTCACACAATAGTTCCACCATTACCCCGATTTTACCGGTTGCATGAGTATAAGTGGCCACCCTGCCCTGATGAGTTTCCCTATCGGCCTTTTTCTCCGCCTTTTGAAATCCTTTTTCTTTCAATATTTCTCTTGCCTTCGACTCGTTGCCCTCGGCCTCTTCCAGAGCCGCCTTAATTTCCATCATTCCTAATCCCAATTCTTCCCTCAATTTTTTAACTAGCTCAATTAATTTTTTAGTCTCCATTTTTTTATTTTAATATTAATTTACAATTACAGATTACTGATTACAGATTACTGATTACCAACTCATTTCACCCCCGCCGCTTTTATCGCCTTCCCGATTTCTTCAACAATTATCGTGATGCTTTTAACATTATCATCGTTGGTCGGAATGGCAAAGTCCACCTTAAAAGGATTACTATCTGTATCTACCATCGCCAGAGTCTTTACCCCCCTCATCGTCGCTTCTTTAATGGTCGTTTTTTCAAACCCGGCATCAACCGCAAAGACCATATCAAATAATTTATCGAGTTTAACCAGTCCCCCCACTATCTTTTCCAATCTAATCACCTCTTTTTTCATCTCAAGGATTTCTTTTTTAGTGCTTTCGGTAAATTTCCCCTTCTCCAACCCGTCTTTAAGATCAACTAGTTTTTTTATATCTTTTCGGATCTGATCCCAATTAGTAATTGTCCCTCCCAACCATCTGTCTGTTACATAAGGTACGCCGGCTTCAGTCGCCACTCTCCGGACCACTTCACGGGCCTGGCGCTTGGTTCCAACCAATACTATCTGTTTACCGTTCCTTTTAGCGTTGTATATGTAATTACACGCCGCTTCCAGTCCGTCTAGAGTTTTAACCAAATCAATCACCTGAATTCCGTCTTTGGCCGCATAAATCGACTCTCTCGCCTTTGGATGAGTTTTAGAAATTTTGTGACCCAAATGACATCCGGCATCCAGTAAATCTTTTAGCCCGATTGTCAGAGTATATTTTTTGTCAGCCTTGGCATCTGCAGCTACTTTTTCTGCCAAAACCACTGCCTGCAATTCCTGTTTCTTGGACAAAGCATCTTTTTTTGCTCTGAGATCTTCATTAATCTTTTTAATCTTATCTGCCGTTACCGCCGTCTGTTTCTTGGCTTTTACTACTAACGCTTTTTTTACCAAACTTTTACCGGTTCGGTTTACGGTTTTTACGATCGTCTTTTTCTTTTCTTCCATTTTGTTTTGTCCTTACTAATAATCTTGGGTGGGCCAACGGCCAGGACAAACACCCGCCAATTAACTAATAACTATTCAATCGGAAATTATAACACACTCTCCGTCATTGTGTCTGCCCGTTTACCCGCCTTTGGAGGGAGAATCCTCGACGCTAATCGGGACGACGTGGCAATCTTTCGGCTCTTGCCGTCTGGATTTTCCTTGTAGAGACACCCCGCGGGGTGTCTCAATACAAAAATAAAAAAAAGGTGAATTGAAAAAAACAACAACCCAGGAAAACACAAAAAACAAAAACAAAACAAAAAAAATAAAAAAACGTAACCCCATGGTTACTAACAAAGGGGGCATTCCCCTTTGCTTTTTCTTTTTTCTTTTTTTTCTTACCATCCCTCGGGGTGGGCCATAGAAGACAGCGATGTCCTCTGATCTTTTTCGGCCCACCCCGAGAACCCCTTACACCGGGGCTACGACTGGCGTGTGAAAGGGCCGCCGCAATTGGGGTATGCCTTCACGCACCCACTCCTCAGACGGTTGCACTGCGAGCAGAAACTCGACTTGTTACCCACCACCAGCAGAATCAGAAAAGACAAAAGACGTTCCACGTCGCCTCCTTTGGGCAGTCATAAAAAACCCATGGAACCCCACGGTGAAAACAACGCGACACGCTATTTTTTTAAAAATTAAGAACCTAACTCTCACACAATCATATTCGCTTCTCCTCTCTAAATAGAATCAACCAATCCACCAAAAGATGAACTCGTTGATCCCATTTAAAAAGGGTTTAACTACAGATTACAAGTTACAGGTTACCAATTACTGATTACCAATTACCAAAATTTTTTCCTGGGTTGTTAACGAACAGGAACGTTTAAACGACATTTGTCGTTTATTACGTTCAGGACAGGAACAAAATCATCTCAAAACCGCATTGGTTCCTAATAATTTTGTTACGAAAAACAATCCGATTATATCACACTATACTAGTCCTTGTCCCTGGGGACACTATTCCCCACAAAACCTTCTTCCCTAGGTCCATATCGCTTCAACCATCGCCCCAACTTGGCCGTCCTCTTTAACCCTTCGGCTCTTTCCTCTGGACTTTCCCTGGCAACAACTACAACTGCCGGTGGTATCTCTTCCGCCACTGTTACCATAACTTCCCTTGCTTTTGCCCCCAATCCGGGCATTGGCATCTGAATCGTCAGGGCCTCCAACGTTTTTCCCATTAACCTATTTTAATCCATATTTAAAAAATAAAAACAACAAGACAACTCAAAACACCAAAAAACAAACAAAGTGGAGTGACCACCATCGTGCATGGTCACCCCACCCGTTGTCTTCGCCCTCGGCGATCTTTGGGACTTACCCAATGACCGCCGATATTAGCGACAGAAAACCCCAGCTAGCCAACGCGGTGGGGATCAGGACAAACAAAAGGCAAAACCCCCCACCCTCCGAAGCAGGCTGGTCGTCGTTCTTCTGCGTAGCCGCTAGCTGAAAGAAGGACAATGCCGCACAAAGTGCGAGCAAAGAGCTAGCCGCAACCCACCTGATTTTCATCTTCATGCGATTTTCCTTTCTGGCCAATGGCCATGAGTTGTCTTGTTGTCAACGAACCAGTCTTCAGCAAACCGCCGCTTACAGATATAAATCTTTGGCAATCTGCTAAAACTATATCTTATAATATCACATATCATCGAAAAATACAACAATATATTTACATAACAGACAAAATCATAAACCCTGTTTCCGTCCAATATTAGTGTAAAATCAAACTATGCCCGACAGTGTTCAAAGCCAGTTCACCATTCTTGAAATCCGTCTGCCACAAAACAACGAATACACTCTGGAGTCTATGTCCTCTCTTTTTTCCAATTTCACCCAATTTTCCAGTCTTGGATTTTTCGAGAAACTCCTCGGCAAAAAGAAAACTATTGCCTCAATTGAAATCGCCCTGATAAACGGCCAGATTAGATTTTTTGTCGTCACCAACACCCGTGACGCCGATTTTTTCCGGGCCCAAATTTTAGCCCAATACCCCACTGCCATCACCCGCAACCCCGATGATTATCTAACCCCTTTTTTAGTCGGGTCGCACTGCCCCGTTACCCCAGGCCAAGATTCCACTCCAAAAACAGAAATAACCCCCCAGCGCCTCAGTTTCATCCAGCTTGGTCTTTCCCGCATGTCTGATTACCCTCTAAAAATCGCCAAAGACTTTCGCGATACCGATCCTCTAAATTCCATCCTGGCCCCGCTCTCCCGATCAAACAGCCGCGATGATTTTTTCCTCTATCAAATAATTCTTTCCTCCGCCCCCAAAAACTGGCAGGGTCCAATTATCGACGTTATTCAAAACGGCACGGTAGTCGACAAAGAAAAAGGCTATCACCAAGCTCATCCCGACAAAGCCGTCTTTGAGCAAAAAATCCAGTTCCCCGGGCTTCTGGCCCAAATCAATCTTTTCTCCAATAATCCCGGGTTAATTACCGGCGTTTCCTCCTCCTTTGGCATCTACACCAGCCCCCGCGGTAATCTTATCAAAACCTTTACCCCTGGTTTTTTTCACAAAAATAAACTCCCAACCGCAATATTCTCCAGGGAAATCAAAAAAGGTCTCAAAACTCAGATTCTAAACACCGAGGAACTCGCTGCCCTCTGCCATTTTCCCAATAAACTCACAAAACTTCCTAACATCGCCTGGGGCAAAAAACTTTATGCCGAACCCCCGGAAAATCTCCCCATAATCGAAGGTCTCTCCGAAGAAGAAAAAAACAAAATTACCGTTTTCGGTCGCACAGAATTCCGCAACAAAGACGCCATTTTTGGTATCAAAGAGGGGGAAGACCGTCGCCGCCATACCTATATTATCGGTAAATCCGGTACCGGAAAAACCACCCTCATTGCCAACATGGCCATTGATGACATCAGAAAAGGCCGTGGCGTCGCTATCATCGACCCTCACGGTGATCTTTGCAACACCATTCTTGACTATATTCCCAGCAACCGCATCAACGACTGTTGTTATTTCAACCCCGCCGATCCGGAATACGTCTACCCGTTAAATGTTCTCGAGGCCAAAAACGAGTCCCAAAAAGAATTAGTCGCTTCCGGTGTCCTCTCCATCTTCAAAAAACTCTATGGTACTGTTTCCTGGGGACCGCGTCTCGAGCACATCCTCAGAAACACCGTCCTGACTCTTGTAAATACTCCCGACTCCAACCTAACCCATGTTATCGAAATCTTAACCAACAGAAACTATCGAAATCGGGTTATTGAAAAGTTAAACAATCAAACTCTCAAAAACTTCTGGCTCAACGAATTTGACCGAATGGACCCAAAATTCCAAAACGAAGCCATTGCCCCGGTTCTAAACAAAGTCGGTCAGTTCATTTCCTCCACCAAAATCAGAAACACTCTTGCCCACTCCAAATCAAAAGTCGATATTCAAAGCATCATGGACCAAAAAAAGATCCTTATAGCCGATCTCTCCACTGGCCGCCTCGGAGAAGACAATTCATCTCTTCTAGGCGCTATGTTAATCACCCAAATCCAGCTTTCCGCCATGAACCGTGTTTTTCAAACGGTAGAAGAAAGATCTGATTTCTATCTTTACGTCGACGAATTTCAAAACTTTGCCACAGAAGCTTTCATCAAAATCCTCTCCGAAGCCCGTAAATTTAAGCTTAATCTAATCGTCGCCAATCAATACATGAACCAGTTGGAACGTCCGATTCAGGATGCTATTTTCGGCAACGTCGGTTCCCTTATCTCCTTTGTCGTTGGCAACCAGGATGCCGCTATCCTCCAAAAAGAATTCGGAGCCGAGTTCCCCTCAGATGACCTTGTGAAACTTGGTAGATATCAGGTCATTTGCCGTCTCTCCATTGACTCAGAAACAACCCAGCCTTTTTATTCCAACACCCTTCCGCCGCTCCTGTGCAAAAATCAGCATCGCGATAAAGTAATTAGAACTTCCCAGGAAAGATGGGGCAAAAAACTAAAAGACGCCTTTCCCCCACCCAATTCCCTGCCAGTCATTCCACAACCCTAAGGTTTTTCCACCCCGCTAGTTCGTCATTACGATCCGCCAACTGGCGGAGTGGCAATCATTACAAGACTTAGTTAGTCAAGTTGTTTCAGAATTACTTCTCCCGACGTAACGTCGGGATCGCAATGACGGGTTTTAAGGTTTCTTCCACCCTGCCCACTTACACTCCGGATATTTCGAGCAGCCATAAAATTTCTTGCCGCTCCGGGTTCTCTTTATTACCACCGGCGCCCCACACGTCGGACAGTCAAATCCGGCCACTTCCTGATACTGTTTAGTATACCTACACTCCGGAAACCGGCTACAAGAAATAAACTTCCCGAATTTCCCCAGTCTAATAACCAGCTCCCCCTCCTTACACTCCGGACATTTTTCCCCCAATTTTTCCGTCTCCACCTTCACTCTCTCTGCCCCGGCTTCGGCTATTTTTACATCCTTCTCAAATCTGTTCCAAAATGTTTTCATCATTTTTTTCCAATCCAATTTTCCCGCCGCAATTTTGTCCAAATTACCCTCCATGTCAGCCGTAAACGGCAACGACAAAACTTCAGAAAAATTCCTTACCAAAAATTCATTGGCCGCCTTGCCCAATGCTGTTGGGATAAATTTCCCCTCATCCTTTTCCACATACTGTCGAATCTGAATAGTCGAGATAATCGGCGCATAAGTACTTGGTCGCCCGATTCCCTGTTTTTCCAGGCTCGATACCAAACTTGCCTCGGTATATCTTGGCGGTGGGTTAGTTTCCGACTCCTCAAACCATATCTTTGTAGCCGAAATCATCTCTCCTTCTTTTAAAGCCGGCAATATCTGATCTTCAAATTTCTCTCCATTAATCTTCAAAAACCCATCAAAAATCATCCTTACTCCTTTTGACTGAAACAGACCGCCTCCGTCTCGCAGATTAACCACCGTACTTCCTGTTATCGCCGCTGCCCCCTGTGTTGCCACTGCCCGTTTCCAAATCATTTGGTATAGTCTATTCTCCCTCGGGTCTGCATCCGCCAGTTCTGTCCTATTTACGTCTGTCGGCCTGATAGCCTCATGCGCCTCCTGGGCATTCTTGGCCGTATTTTTATAGTACCTGATCTTTGCCGATATATACTTTTCTCCGTATGTTTTGCCGATATATTTTCTGAAATCATTTATCGTTTTTTCGGCAATATAGACCGAATCAGTCCGATGGTATGTTATAAAGCCTCTTTCAAACAATCTTTGCGCCACACTCATTGTCGTTTTCCCTGGCCATCCAAACCTCCTGGCCGCTGCCTGTTGAAGTTTTGATGTTGTAAAAGCCGGCAGCGGCGTTCTGTTAATTTCTTTCTCTGTTACTTTCTCGACCACCATTTGGTTTGATAGGTCATTCACGAATTTCGTCACCTTCTGCCTATCCTCAAAAATCGACTTGGTAAAAGAATAAACCCCGTCAAATAGTTTGATCTTTTCCGTTTTAAACGCCGACTTTTCTTCCACCTTTATCAGATCAGCGTCAAACTTTTCCCTCCCCTTTTTCAATTCCGCCAATACCTTAAAAAACACTTCTTTTTTAAATGCCTCAATCTCTTTTTCCCTTTCGCACACCAGTCTCACCGCCACCGACTGCACCCGCCCACCGGACAAACCTCTCCTTACTTTTCTCCACAAAACCGGAGATAAAGTATAACCCACCACCCGGTCAAGAATCCTTCTCCCCTGCTGCGCGTTTACCAAATCCATATCCACCGCCCGTGCTTTTCCCATCGCATCAGAAATTGCGTCCTTAGTAATTTCATGAAATGTTATTCTGCTGATATCAAGCTTCTTTCCCACTTTCAAACTTTCAGACTTTCCCACTTTCAGACTTTTAGACTTTAAGACTTTTGACTCATCTGGATGCGTCAGCAACCACTCCACATGCCACGATATTGCTTCCCCTTCCCGATCCGGATCTGTCGCCAACAATACTCTTTTAACTCTGGCCGCAGTTCTAATAAGGTCCTCTACCACATTTTTTTTCTTGGGATCGATCTTGTAATCCGGCTCAAAACCGTGTTTAATATCCACCGACATCTTATTCCCCGGCAAATCTCTCAAATGACCCACGGTCGCAATCACCTCAAAATCTTTTCCCAAATATTTCCCTATAGTTTTCGCTTTCGTCGGCGATTCCACTACCAATAAACTCTTGTCTCCCATGTTTATAAAATTTATTTACTAAATTACTAATTACAGACTTGCCTGCCGGTAGGCAGGTTACCAGTTACTGATTACAGATTACCAGTTACCGGTTACAGATTACCATTTACCAATTACTGATTACCAGTTACAAGTCTATATATTATCACCACCTGTCAAGCTTTCACTACCATCTTACCCTCGGCAAGCATACAGTTTCTCCGGTCGCCAACGATAGCACCACCCTGGACTCTTCTCCGGGCTGAATACCCTCTAAGCTACTTCTATACAACTCCGACGCCCTCCCATCCCCCGCAATTAGAGAGTTAGAATTCCGAATCTCTTTCCCCCGTCCATCGGTTCTCATCACAGTCATCGACCACCCCAATCCCGGGATACCATCAACAATTCCCAATGCCATTCTCGTCACCACCTGTCGCGCAAAACTAGTTACTTTGGTAATTCTTTCCTCCATATCATCCGCCGCTACCTTCGGAATCCCCTCATAAGCTATCGTACTTCGCCAATAACCCGTTGGCCTATTTTCTTTGGAACTTGGTCCTTCAGCCCCCCTTTCTCCTGATAACATTGACCACTACTTTACTACAATCCTTCTAAATCTTCAATCCCCGTTACAATATTCGCCCCGTTTTTAATCAGATAATTTGGCGCTGCCGAATTGGTATCTGTCATTCTCCCTGGCACTGCCCATACCTCCCGCCCCTGCTCCGCCGCCAGCCTTGCTGTTACCAAAGTTCCGCTTCTTTTCGACCCCTCAATTACCACTACCCCCCTCGAGATTCCGGAAATTATTCTGTTTCTTGCCAAAAATTTTTCCGGGGCCGGCAATACTCCGTTTGCATATTCTGAAACTATCAACCCTCCACTAGCCAAAATCAATTCATAAAGCCACTTATTCGACCTCGGGCTAACCACGTCCACTCCCGAAGCCAAAACCGCAATTGTTTTCCCGCCCCTCTCAGTACAAACCCTTTGCACTTGAGCATCTACCCCAAAGGCCATCCCCGACACTACCACAATCCCGGTTCTGACCAGTTCCGGAACTAGCTTTTCCACCACTTCTTTCCCGTATTCACTGATATTTCTGCTCCCCACCACCGCCAGGGCTTTCTTTTCTCTTAGCAACTCCGTATTCCCAAGACAATACAGTCTATCGGGGCAATCCGGTATCTGCCGCAGTAAATACGGAAAACTGTCACTATCTTTACAAATTACTTTTATTTCCACTCCTAAATCATATACTAACGTCATTGCGATCCGCCAACTGGCGGAGTGGCAATCTTTTCTAGTCCTCCCTTCTTCAAGGGAGGGAATTAAAGGGTGGGTTTTAATTTAATTAAAATTACAGATTACAGATTACAGACCTGCCTGCCGGTTTACCCGCCGTGGTGGGCAGGCAGGTTACAAATTACATTTTTATCCCCGGTGTTGGTGTCCCATATCTTGGCACCACCGTTTCCGGTTCCTCAAACCATTCTTTCAAAATATCCCCCACAATCGGCGCCGCCACATCAGACCCTTCCCCGCCTCTCTCCACCACAACCGTAATAGATATTTGTGGCTCATCAACTGGTGCAAAAGCAGTCAGCCAGGCATGTGTTTCTTTACTCCCGTCACCCACTTCCGCCGTCCCTGTCTTACAGGCAATCTCAGTCTTAAAGTTAAAAAGCGGCCACGCTGTCCCTCCACTTTTACAGGCTTCTTTCATTCCCCCAACTACTAACTTTATCGTCTCTTTCTTTATCCCCAAACTTTCGCACTCCGCTTTCCCGTTCCGAATCAAGGTCATTTTACACTTCACCCCCCCATTGGCTACCACATTCGTCATCTGGTTCACCTGAAGAGGTGTCACACTCAAATCTCCCTGTCCGATGGCCAAATGATAAGTATTTCCCAAAAACCACTTCTCCCCCTTATTTTCAATTTTCCATTTTTCATCCGGTAAAATCCCGCTAATTTCCCCCGGTAACTCCACCCCCGCTTTTTTTCCAAAACCAAATTTATCCGCCCAGGTCACAATTCTCTCCAGTCCCATTCTCTCCCCCAATCTATAAAAAAATATATCATTAGATCTCTTCAGGGCTTTTACAATATTCACCATCCCATCTGTCCCGCCGCTTTTGTTCCACAGCCAATTCGAATAGGAATATTCACCCACCTTTATCACCCCGGTATCCTCGATCAGAGTATTGCCATCAATTACACCCGTTTCCAGTCCGCCGGTTGCCATCGTCAGTTTAAACACCGAACCCGGATGATATCTTGCCGCCACCGCCCTGTTCAGAAGCGGCAAATCTACCTTATCGTCCAGATAATTATTAATCGCTACATTATCCTGCTGAAATGAAAACACATTGGGGTCAAACCCGGGACTGGAAACCATGCTGACTATTTCTCCGTTTTGGGGGTTGCTGATTATTACCACCGCCTTTTTCCCTTCAAGCATTTTATAAATCTTTTCCTGCCAGTAAGCATCCAAACTTAAGGTAATTTTTTCCCCTATTTCCGGCTCCTGTCTCCCTAGCTCTCTGATATATTTCCCCTTTGCATCTACTTCTATCAACCGTTTACCGTCCACCCCCCGAAGATCACAATCAAAATACTCTTCAGTTCCTCCCCGTCCCAACACACTTCCAAATCCCAACCGCTCTTTGCACTTATCCGTATTTATTTCCTTTTCATTTACTTGCCCCACATATCCGGTAATAAAAGACATCGATTCCCCATATGGGTATTGCCGCTTTAACTCATATGCCAAATCTTTACCCTCAAACCGATAGCCCAAAAAGTCCCCCTGGTCATCATAAACCCTGTTTCCGTCAACCATTTTAAAGTATTGATAAAAACTTTTCGCCACCACCCTGTCTTTCCGGTCGACTATCAATCCCCTTCCGGCCGGGATTACCGTTTCAAAAATTCGGTTTTCCCTGGATAAACTATAGTAATATTTGTGTCTGATAATCGACAAATTGCAAAATCCGACAAACAATATCCCAAAGCTCAAAAACAGACCTACTTTCAAACCCCAATACCGCAAATTACCCTCGGTTTCCATCATTCCCTATATCCCGAAACCAGTCTAACCTGACCGAGTAATTCTCTGTTTTCTATCAATGCCCCGCATCCAAAAATGACCGACATACCCGGATCCTCTGTCACCCGGGTTACTATTTTAGTCTCTTTTTCAATCTCTCTATCCAGACCTTTCAGCTTCGCTCCGCTCCCCACCAAAATAATTCCTCTTTTCAAAATATCATCCATCAGCTCCGGCGGAGTTTCGTCCAACACCGTTTTCACCATCTTAACAATTTTTCCCACCTCAAGTCCCACCGCCTCCTGAATTTCCGAAGCACTTAGTTTAATACTCCGGGGCAGACCAGACTCCAGATCGCGACCCCTCACCAAAGAGTGGCTCCCTCCCTCACCATCAAAAATCCTTCCCGATTCAATTTTCACCCGTTCCGCCGTACCCGGACCAATCAGCACCCCATATTTCATCCTTACATAATTCACAATATTATTATCCAATTCTATCCCCGCTACTTTACTCGCCCGGGTCAGCACGACCCCACCCATCGATACCAAACTTACTTCCGTTTTTCCTCCGCCAATGTCCACCACCAGCAACCCCGACGATTTATTAACCGGCATCCCCGCCCCAATTGCCGCCAAAATCGATTCCTCCACCAACATTACCTGGGCCGCCCCCGCCGCCAAAAAAATGGTCTTTACTGCCCGTTTCTGAACATCGGTCACAAAACCCGGGACTCCCACCAATACCTTGGGTTTCAAAAACTTAGGATATTTACTGGGTATTTCATAAACCAACCGTAGATAGTAAGTAATCATATCTTCTGCCGACTCCATATCCGAAATTATCCCGTTTTTTATCGGGTTAACAACTTCGATATGGATAGGCTCACGGTTAACCATTTCTTTTGCCTTTGTCCCAAAAGCAATTGGCCGCAGATTAGACAATTTTGGCGCCGACAACCCGGTCCATCTTTTCTTTTTTGGTCGGGCCACCATGGCCGGCTCATCCACCACCACCCCCCGCTCTCGAAGATAAATCAAAACATTACTGCTGCCCAGGTCAACCCCAATATCCCACCTAAACGGCGCCAAAATTTTGTCCACAAAACCTCCAAAATCAAAAAGACTGATCACATCAAATTATAGCAAGATACCGTTATACTATACCTATGAAATTAATACCCAGGGCAATTATTTTTTGCTACCTCCTGCTTTTCTTTTTCACCCCCCTGATTTTCACCTCCTTTAATTCAGAGCTGTTCGAATTACCCAAAACTTACTTTGTTTTTGCCATTACTATACTTGTTCTTTCCCTTCATTTAATCAATCATTTTGTCAACGCCACTCCCCTCTATCGCCGCAGCTTCCTGGACATCCCTTTTGCACTATTTCTACTCTCCCAAGCCATTTCCACCATTATTTCCATCGATCCCCACACCTCTCTTTGGGGCTATTATTCCCGAATGAACGGCGGGCTTTTATCCACCGTCTCATATCTCACCCTTTTCTGGGTTTTCAATGTTTACCTCACCGATTCTCTAAAAAACAAGCTAGTCCACACTGCCCTGATTTCCGGATTAATAGTCTCTGTGTACGGAATTTTGCAGCATTTCGGTATCGACAAACACCTCTGGATTCAGGATGTCCAAAACCGGGTTTTCTCCACCCTCGGCCAACCAAATTGGTTGGCCGCCTATCTTTGTATCCTTATCCCTTTTGCCATTTTGAAATTTCTTAATTCCAAATCAAAGTTACAGTTTACTGTTTACAGTTTACTGATTACCGTTTTTTATCTGTGTCTCCTTTTTACCAAATCCAAATCAGGTATTCTTGCCGCCATCATCACCATCTCTCTCTTTCTTATTATCTATTCCCAAAAAACAAAAAAAATTCTATTACCGATTATCGTTTCCGGCTTAGTGATTATTTTTCTTTTTACCGTCAACAATCCCATTCAAAATCGCCTTTCCCCCTCCTCCCCCCAAACTCCCTCAGCCCTGTCAGAGGTTACCGCCGACACTAATATTACTGCCTCAGAAGATATCAGAAAAATTGTCTGGCAAGGTGCCTTTGACCTCTGGAAACGTTTCCCCGTCCTTGGCACCGGAGTAGAAACTTTTGCCTATTCTTATTACTGGACCAGGCCGACCTCTCATAATCTCACCTCCGAGTGGGACTTTCTCTACAACAAAGCCCACAACGAATATTTAAACTACCTCGCTACTACCGGCGCTCTAGGCTTACTTGCCTACCTCCTCATCATTTTCACCGTTCTCAAAAAATTAATCCCTAATCACCAATCCGATATAGAAAACCTGGCTATCCTCTCCGGCTTCTCCGCCATTTTGATCACCAATGCCGCCGGTTTTACCGTCGTTGTCTCATCTTTATTTTTCTTCCTTCTTCCCGCCCTCATCAAAATCCCGCCACAGGTTATTACTCCAAAAGCCAAACTAAAAGATAATTTTTTTACCATTCCCCTTGTCATTTTTACCCTAATCTGTGGCAGCTATCTTTTCAACACCATTACCGCCTATTATCTAGCCGATATCGCCTTCGCCCAATCCGAAAATACCGATGCCGACCAAGAGCCTCAAACTGCCTATGACTACATCGGCGCCGCCATTAAATTTCGACCCACCGAGCCCTTGTACCAAAGCAAGATGTCTACCATCGCCGTCAAACTCGCTTCCATCGACAAACAATCGCAAGACAACAACATCAAGATCGCCCTGGCCGCTTCTGACAAATCCGTTGCCGATTCTCCGGCCAATGTTAACTTTTGGAAAGAACGAGCCCAAATGTTTATTTACCTGTCCACCATCGATTCAAAATATTTTACCGACTCCATCGAGTCCCTTCTCTCCGCCTCCCGTCTTGCTCCCACCGATGCCAAAATTTTTTATCTTATCGGTCGTTTTTATCTTACTGCCGGCCAAACTCCAGAGGCCCTTTTGTACTTTCAAAAAGCCATCGACCAAAAACCAAACTATGATTTTGCCTATTTTGATATGGGGAAAATTTATTTGGATCAGAAAGACTATCAAAAAGCCAAAGAATCATTTGAAACCACCCTAAAAATCGCCCCAAAAAACACCGACGCCCAAAATTACCTTGATCAAATCAACCTCCTTGACTAGAACTTAGCCATTGTTTACAATCTCACCAATTATGGCACCAGAACGACGATGTCGCGGAAATAGAATGACCTGGGGACTCGATTGCAAAAGATGTATTCACCTTGAAAAAGACCCAATAACCGGTGAGATCAAATACCCCGACGATTGTCATCATGGTAAAGAACGTTTCCGCATACCACCGGAAAGTACTTTCCGCGAATCTGGTACGAGCGGAGGTGATAGCCCAGATAGAGGTGGCTCCACGGAGTTTCCAGTTTCACCTCGCCGAGGAAGAGGAGATTAACCAATTTCCCCTTCCACCACCTTCCTCACCTCCCACACCACCATTTCCTTGTTTACTTCTTTATAAAATTTCCCTCCTTCCTCCAAAATCCTGTCCACAAACAACACCCCGTTTAGATGATCCAGTTCATGCTGGAAAACAATGGCTTCAAATCCCGACATATCTTTTTTCCTTTTCACCAACTTTTCCCCTATCAGTTCCTCCCAGGAAGCGGTAATTTTTAAAAATCTTTTTACCGTTCCGTAATAATCCGGAAAAGACAAACATCCCTCCAAAAAATCCTCATCCTTTCCCCCTTCAACCTTTATCTTGGGGTAAACCTTCTCCCCAAAAACCACCTCAATTTCGGGATTAATAAACACCTCCACCTCCTTTGTTTTTACGTCCTTCAATCCAAAAAATCTCCTGTCCAAGCCTATTTGCGTCGCCGCCAATCCCGCTCCATTAGCGCTTGCCGACAAAACTTTTTTCAGCTCCGACACATCCCCCTTCAAACTCCCGTCCACTTTTTCAATTCTCGGAGTTGTCTGCCTCAGCACTTCAGCCGGATAGATCACAATTTTCTTCACAGGCTATTTTATCAAATTTTTTCCCGAACTCAGGTTATAATTCTCTTATGAAAATAGTATTCTTTGGTTCATCGGAGTATTCACTACTCATTCTAAAGTGTCTTCAAAAAATCCAGGGTTTTGACGTTTCCGCAGTAGTTACCAAGCCGGACAAAGCCACCGGCAGGGACAAGCAAATCACCCCCAATCCCGTCTCCCGGTTTTGTGCAGACAATCATCTCCCCCTACTTCAGCCCGAAGCTTTTGACGACCAATTTTCCGATACCTTTCGGTCGCTTAAACCCGATTTGGGCCTATGTGTCGCCTATGGTCCGCCCTACTTCTCCCAAGAGTTGATTGACATTCCCAAGTACAAAATTGTCAACATCCACCCCTCTCCTTTACCAAAATACCGGGGAGCAACACCCGGACCATGGCAAATAATTAACAACGAAACCAAAAGCGCTGTCACCTTTTTCCAAATCGATATTCTCCCCGATCACGGCCCTGTCATTACCCAAATCCCCTTCACTATTTCACCAGACGAGACATCCTCTTCGTTTTACCAAAAAGCCTTCAACCTCGCCGCTGATAGTCTGGAAACTGTTCTCACCTCCTATATCCAAAATCCTCAATCACTGTTGCCTCAAGACCACTCAAAAAAATCTTATTTCCCCAAACTCTCAAAAGAATCCGCAAAAATAGACTGGTCTTGGAACATCAACAAAATAGAGCACTTCATCCGTGCCCTCGACCCCTGGCCTATCGCCTGGACCGAGGTAACCAATTCCAAAAACCAGATTTTAAAAATGAAAATCTTTTCCTCGACTTTTGACTTTCGACTTTCGACTTTAAGACTCGGTACAGTCCAGATAGAAGGCAAAAAACCGATCCCCTGGGCCGAGGTAAAAGACTACTACCGGATTATCAAATAGTCAGTTGTCATATTACCTTAGGTTAGGGTATATATGTCATAATTACCATGGTTTTTTCCCAAAAAAATAGGTCATACGATATCAAAACACGGTCGAAAGATTGGCCAATTTCATCAAATCATCATTTACAAATATTTTTATTTTTTGAATATAAATATCATCTATTATGCCTATAGACAGGCATAAATAATTTTGACATCTTAATCATTTTCTGTCTTAATTTTAACAAGGAGGAAAAATATGGCAACCAAAAAAAAAGTAGTCAAAAAAACCGTCAAGAAACCGGTCAAGAAAAAAGTAAAAAAAGCAGCTGCAAAAAAGAAAAAGAAATAGTTGTAAGCTGAAACCAAAAAACAAAAACGGTACTTAAACGAGTGCCGTTTTTTGTATTTCTTTCTTCAATCTCTTCAGGCACTTAGCACAAAATTTCCCGCTAATCTTCTCCCCGTCCACCGACATTGTCACCTTGTGGATATTGGCCATAAAGGTCCGCCTGGTTCTGTTTTGAGCGTGAGAACGGTTCCTGCCGATCTTTGTTCCCTTACTACACAAACTACATGTACGCATGGGTTATACTATATCAAAGTTTATGAAAATTTAATACATGGCAAATATCGTCTCTTTTATAGCTCTAATCATCGCCATTACCATCCACGAATTCTCCCACGCCTTTATGGCCGACCGTCTCGGCGATCCCACCCCCCGATCCCATGGTAGGTTATCACTCAACCCTCTAAATCATCTCGATCCGATAGGGACTTTAATGATGCTCGTCGCCCATTTCGGCTGGGGTAAGCCGGTCCCCATTGATGCCTATAATTTCAGTCATCCCAAAAGAGACGAAATGCTCGTCGCCCTCGCCGGCCCCGCCAGCAATCTGATTCTGGCCTCCATCCTGGCTATTGTTTACAACGCCACCGGTAGTTCGGTTGTCTACATTATTGCTCTGATTAATATTTACCTAGCTATTTTTAATCTTCTCCCCGTTCCTCCCCTCGATGGTTCCAAAATATTTCTCAATCTCCTCCCTCAGGATAAATCCGTTGAGTGGCAAGAAGCTTTCGACAGATACGGCATATTTTTGTTAGTCGCCCTGATTTTTCTGCCCGTTGGTGGGTCAAACTTAATTAGTCTAATCATCTCCCCCATCGTCGGCTTCATCTCCAAGGTGCTATTTATTCGCTAGCCGAAAACAAAATTACTTTTTCTTCTTTTCCAAAGCCTCGTCATCCAACAACTGGTTGAGGGTCATCACCATTTTGGTAATCTCTTTTGTTCTATACCCATGTACCTGCGCCCCTTGCTCCAAAGTCTCCTCTCCCGCCGCCATACATCCCACACAATGAAAGTTATAATCCTCGACCAGTACCCGCGCTAATTTTGGATATTTTTCCAGTAACTCCCCAATTAGCATCGACTTATCAATTTTTTGTTTTGTCTTCATAACTTCTTATTTTACACCACAAATTACGTTATACTCAGCTATTAAACATTAAGACTTCAAATATGGACTTTCAAAAAATGGTTGATCGGGCAAACCAAATCTTAAATTATTATGCCGAATCCGACAAAAAAAGGCTCGGCCACGAATGGCCACGGGGTGAATATATGAAAGCTTTATTTGGCGACATGGGCGCTCTGGCCAAATTAACCATGGCAAAAGACGGTCTGCGTGACATAGAAGATGTAGACATCAAACTCTCCCGGGAATTCGCCGATGTACTTTGCGGCCTTATTTTTTTAGCCGGTAAATATGAAGTTGATCTCGAAAAAGCCTTTTATGAAGGCATGGATGAGTTGGAACGAAGAGCCACTACCAGTGCCGGTGTCACCGGACTAACCAAGACTGATGCCAAATATGGAAAATTTGATCGATAAAAATGGTATAATGAGCTGTCCTGCCAGAAGCAATTCTTTGAGAGGGTGTTTTTTCTAGCTAACCTTCAAAAATGGATGGCGCGTTCTTTAAGAGCTTTGCTCTTAGGGATAGCCTTCCACCACGTTTTTTAGCGTGGAAAAGCCGCTATCGAAGTAAACTTTTGGCGGGATTTTTTATATTCCGATTTCCTTTTTGATCCGTTCCAGTATCAGGGGCAGGCTCTTTCTGTTATTCTCTGCCTCCTTGGAAATTGTCTCCGAAAATTTATTCCGGTACTTCTTTTCGTTATTCAGGTAATTAAGAAAAAATTTCGTTATCTCCCCGTTTTTCTCTTTCACCCACCCTAGTTTCTTGTGAAGCACAATTTCTATATTCCCATCTTCCTGCCCGCCTATATGAGTTATCGCCACAAACGGTTTGGCCATTGCCACTACATCAAACAAAAAATTCGGCCCCGCCTTGCCAAACACAATATCACACCCCGACAACACCTCGGCCATATTGTCAATCCAACCCAAATTCTTTATCTCCACCAGGTTATCTTTGCGGTACCTTTCCAATAGTCTCATGTATTCGGCCACCAAATTAAAACCCAGTTTATCCGTCCCCGAATTAAACACCAATCCCACCTTTTTCTTCACAAAAACCAAAGCCGGCAAAATCTTTACCAGCGAATTTGTCCCCAAACTCCCCCCACCCACAAAAATCACCGGCCGATCGTCGGTAAATCCGAGTTTTCCTTTGGCCTCCATCCGGTCATATTTTTTATACATTGCCTCCCTCACCCACCAACCCGTCATCATTATGTTATCCGGCAAAATTCCATACCTCAATGCCTTTTTCCAACCTACCTCATCATAAACCAAATGTAAGTCCGCTCCGGGAACAAAAGATACGGGGTTAATTGACCACGGATCGGCTACCACCGTCCACAGTTTAAACTTTTGATTTTTATCGCCCTCTTTCAACTTTGCCAAAGAATGACTATGAAAAAAATATGCGCTGATTATCAAATCCGGTTTGTATTTGTTGACCACCTTTTTCAGTCTCGGCACACTGGTCAGCGATACTCTTTCCGTCAGCTCTCTCAATCTATCAAACTCCATCAATTTATATGCAATCCTATTGGTTGTGGGCGAAAATCTATACAAAAATGTATACACATCATTGGCTATCCCCGTTTCCGCCTTTACCTCCTCATAAAGAACCTCAAAATTTTCATCCGTTTCCTTATCTTTAAGATACCCATATATTGCCTTGGCAATCGATCTGTGCCCCCACGGCATCTGATCAGTTATGACCAAAATTTTC
Source organism: Candidatus Shapirobacteria bacterium (assembly GCA_041659325.1). Lineage (NCBI taxonomy): Bacteria > Candidatus Shapironibacteriota > Candidatus Shapirobacteria bacterium. The sequence continues at coordinate 561,992 of JBAZYN010000001.1, forward strand.
TTTTTTGCACTTGACATACAATCTATATTTTAACCTATTACCCCTCAAAACACTCTGATATAATAATCCCACTAGCTCCTGCTTTTTCGCCCTCCTAGCTCAATGGTAGAGCGACGGTTTTGTAAACCGCTGATTGGGGTCCGATTCCCCGGGAGGGCTCCTAAAAACTCGACACCATAACCACACCCCATCCTCAAGCCTCAGCCCACAATCCCCACAGACGAAAAGCTCTCGCCTTAATTGGTAGGTGGAATAAATTGTGACTCGGTCAAAAACCTAAAATAGCTAGTATTCCCCTTAATAACGTTTTGAATGACCTGATTACCCACCAACACCATATCATAACCATCAATTGGCAATGAAATCCCGTTTAAAAATCTCCCCGGCTCGGCATTTATATCAACCCATGGTTTTGCTATCGTCGGATGCCCGCTGGCATCAGCCAAAACCCATCGGGTATAACCCTTGGTTCCTTTAGTTACAATCTCCAAAAGATTCCCGCGGCGATCGACATAGGTTGCATAGCTGTCATAAGGCCCACCTCCGACAGGCAGGCTCAAAGTTTCCACAATCCAACGAACACCTGTATTACTCCAATCAGGAGACCCGTCAGCCTTCGGCGGAACAACCCGATAATGTTTCGAGTTTCCCCTAAAAAATATCTGCCAAAGATGCCCGTTACTTTCCTTAAAAGTCGACGCCGTACTCACCGGACCTGTTCCCGAAGTAAAAACCGAACCCACATCATTGGCAAACCAGGGTATCGTTATGTTATTCCAATCCGGATTACCCGAACCGTCATTTTTGGAAGCAACTGCCCGGCTGTACCCCACCGTCCCTTTCATTAGAGTCTGCCAAAAACTGCCCGAATAGTCAACAAAAGTCGTATATGCATCAAAGGGTGGAGAAACATTCGGAACCATCCCATTCATTGTAATCTGCGACCACGGAGTCAAATCAGGAGTTACTATCACCGTCGGCAAAGGTATCGGAGTATCGGTAGGACTTCTCGTTGGTAATGCTATAGGGGTATTGGTAGTTTTTGGTGGCGGTGTGATTGGAGTAACCGTAGGAACTCTGGTCGGTGGAGGAGGTGTATTTGTAGAAATTGCCACTGAAGAAATTGGCGTATTAAAGAACAACACTCTGTTCCAGGTGTGGTCAAGAACTACTAAGTTCCCGTCTTTATCAAACGACGGGCTAGAAAGCTGTGAACCGGGTATCGGAATCACCCTCGAAGCATCAACCCTACAAGGTTGTGAGCATGCCGGTAAAGGGTTGTCAAAAAGATAACTTCTCTTTTGATAATCATTCCCATAACCATCCGTCACCATCACCATTTTATTGTCCCGCGAAAACGCCACCCCGATAGGTGTATATGGAATACTTCCCGAAGACTTGTAGTCATTTTTATGCGTAAAATCTGACCCTCCATAAACCCTTTTCGGCACTCTTTCTCCTTGGGCAAAAAATACTTTGTTCGGATCAGGAATCAAAGTCTCCCGGTCAAACTCTAGCAAACGGTTATTACTGCACTGCCACCCCTCTCTGCTCCCATCAACTACATACAAATTTTGAAAATTATCAAAATACAACCCCCCCAAGGTACCAAAACCATCCGCCACCATGTTAGGGCAGTAATGCCAATTAGGGTTAGATTGATCATCATCATTATCCACTCCTCTGTTTGCCAGATATGAATCATTATTCGGCTGTCCAATCACCATATCTACTACCGGCGAAGAAAGTGGGTGATTTATCCTTAATATCCGATGGTTCATCGCATCAGAAATCCACAAAGCATCATTCCCATTTGCTCCGTCATAGGCTATCCCTACAATCCACCCCCTAACCTTGATCCTCCCTCCGGTTTTCAACGGCAAACCGGCTCCGTACCTACTTATATCGATTGTTGCAAACGGGCTCGCCTGTGACTGTACCGGCCCGTTAAACACGTATATTTTCCCCTCCGTCCCCGCCATCCAAATCCTATTACTGCTGTCCTTGGTTATAGCAATATTTTCCCGATTGCCGGTCACCGTTGACATATCTCTCTCGAACAACACTCCATCCGCCGTCGAACCGGAACCTTTCTGGCCATAATCATTCCAAAACAGTACTCGCGACCTATCCGAAACAAACATCTGGTTCTGACCATTTGAATAATTAACTAAAAGAGATTGAATTGGATCACGGAAACCGGCGCCGGAAATAAAATTCGGGCTCCCCTGTGATTTAATAATCCGTTTATCAAACTGATTGTCTACTATCCCTGTTCGTGTAAATCTTTTTATGTCCTGCTGGCCTAAATCGGAAAAGAAAAAATTACCATCACTATCTATTCCTGTCCCCTCCGGGTGATAAAGCCCTTTGCTAACAGTCCGAACAATCTGCCAACTTCCGGAAACTTTTTTAAACTGCTGAATTTTGTCCAACTTGCTGTTACTTAACCAAAACGTATCCTGTGGAGAGAAAGGATCCATTTCCAAAGCTGTTATCCTTCTAAAGTAAAACGGGTAGTACTTGTTCGACTTAGTCGCATCATCCCAATCACCGGACAAAACTTCGGCCGCCGCCATACCATTGGTAAAATTCGGACCATTAAATATCAAGACCCTAAACAATGCCTCTCCGTTAGGCCAATCAATTACAAACAGTTGGTTTGTAGTCGAGTTGTACCGTACTGCTTTTGGCCGACATAGACTATTAGTCGGAGGATTCACCCCTTTTCCGGAAGAACACCCACTACCTAGTCCACTAGAAAAATCTGATTGGCCAATCACCAAGTTAGCTTCAGACGAATTTGGCGGAAAACGGAGCACTCGGTGGTTAGCGATATCTGTCACCCAAACATTCCCCTGCGGGTCAACATCTATTCCTCCTCCCAAATTATTACCACTAGAAACAGTCGACAAATTAAGCCCCTTATTGCTGATTGCTCCACCCCTGTTAGCCTCTCTGGCAGCAAAATCAGCCTGGCCCCAAACCTGATCTGCCACCAAATTGTTTGAAATCGGGTCATTAAATTTCAATACCCTATTATTATATTTATCAAACACATACAAATTATGGCTATTATCGACCGATAAAGACATTGTCTCCGGTGTCTCCATTAGTGATATCGCCATCGGGTACGGCTGCAAACACAAAGAAGATGCCGAGGCCGGTCGTCTCTCTGTGTTGTCACCGTTACAAGTCCCGTGATATTTATCGGTTTGTCCGATAACCACATCCGCCTCTCTGTTTTCATCAATAGAACAACTCGAACCAGGGCAATCTAGGTTATTAGTACACCTGTTCTGATTATTTGCACATTTCCCAAGTGCCGAAAACCCCAGGATCCTGCTATTACCACTATCTACAATATAAAGCCTGTTGGGAGAAATACTCCTGTCAACCAAAACTCCCTGTGGATGAAAAGCTCTATTCCCCACTGTCTGGTTGGGGGTGGTCTGAGTAAAGTCCAACTGACCAAAAACTTTATCGGCCACGAAATCACCGGCAGCCGCCACCCGGCTGGCAGTTGCCACTCCACCCTTTTGGGAATCTGCCGTTATCCCTGTAGATGAACCGCTATTAACCCGTGTAGAACTGTATGATCGGTTAGACCTGGATCGGCTAAAAAAACTCCCCCAAGGAGACGTATTGTTTACCCCGATCGCCGCTTCTGATTTCAAAACGCGCCTTTCCGATAAGCTCTGAAGCACCATGGCTAAGGCAAGAGACATCACAAAAAACAAAATAGCAAATCTAAAATTTTTTCGACCAATTTTTTTGTGAAAAACCATTTTCTATCTCCTATCTCGCCTTTTAAACTACTAATACTAGATAAATAATATTTCCTTCATACTAAAAGTCAAGCCCAGATATCACCCTATCTTTGCAACTTCTTCTGCCACCACCTTTGGCAATTCAAAGCTCGACACATCCAAAAATCCCCTCACAATCATCCCCGAGGCTTCTTTCTCACTTAATCCCCGAGTCTGTAAATATTCAATTTGATCTCTCGAAATCCGTCCGATTGATGCCTCATGGGTCATCTCCAAATCCGCCAATCTTGCCTCAATTTCGGGAATCGCCACAATCAATCCCTTTTCTGAAGTCATCAAGCCGTTGCATTCCAAATGAGCCCTGATCCCGCTAGCATTCCCCACTAACTTTCCTCTGTTATAGATTGATGCATTGTCACAGACTATTTTACTCACAATCTCCCCGCTCGAATTCTCTCCATTAAGTTCAATCCGCGCTCCGGTATCAATCACACTCCCCGGATGTCCAAAAATCACGCTATTAAATACCGCCCGGCTGTCTTTCCCCTCCAGTATACATTTGGGATACATTTGAATATCAGAAACCGGGTTCAAACACACGTAATTAGACACAAAGCTTCCCCCCTGTGCCACCTTTATTACCGTCCGCGGTCTCACCACCGCTGTTTTATCCCAATTATGAATCATGGTAAACACCACCTTCGCATTTTTCCCCACATATATTTCCGTAATTCCCAAATGTTTCGCCCCCTCAACTTTCTCGCCTGTCAGGCACCCGGTCACCACCCTCAGCTCAGAATTGTCCTCGGCTACGATAATGTTATGGATTTTCTGGACAAATTTACTCCGGCTAACATACAAACAAGTCTGCACCGGCAACTTTGACTTAACTCCTTTTTTTGTTTTTATAAAATAGCCATTATGAAGATCCCCAAAAACATCCCGGGTGTATTCATCTTTTTGCGGATCAATAAGTTGCCACCAATAATCCTTTGCCAATCCGTCTTCAATTGCCCTGCTAATGTTGGCCACCGTCACTCCTTCCTGTTTTGAAAAGCCACACTTCAGTTCCTCATTTTCCACCATCAATGTTCCGGAGACATCATCTTTTTCCAAGTCAATTCCTGTCTGCATTATTTTATTCATGTCTTTCTATTTAAACAATTTATACAACCCTGATATCCTTTTCGGGTAATCGATTTAAACACTTCTCTTGGATCTCCCGAGCAATAAATCATTCCGTCCATCATCACATATGCCCTATCCGCTTTCAAATAATTTAAAATCGATCCGTTATGGGTTACCACCAGGGCGCTCTTCCCTCCCGAGACCAAGCTTTTGATATGTTTAGATAACTTCTCGATACTCTCGATATCCACCCCCGAATCAGGTTCATCAAATAAATACAAACTTGCTTTTTGCAGCGACAGTTGAAATAGTTCAGATCTCTTTATCTCCCCTCCCGACAAATTATCGTTCACACCCCTGGCCAAAAATTTCTCCATTTTCAACTTTTTAACCATCTTGTCAACCAACACCGGATCCGTATTAAAAGTTCCTACCAAACTTTTCAGATTAAGCCCTTTTATCTTTGGTGGTCTTTGAAACATCAGCACCACCCCCATCTTTGCCCTACCCTCAATTGACAAATCCTGAATTTCAACCCCGTTCAGTTCTATCTTTCCCGAAAGCTCCTCGGGTTTTCTTAACCCCATGATAGTCCTCAAGAGCGTCGTTTTCCCGCTGCCGTTTGGTCCAAAAACCACCACAATCTCCCCATCCCCCACTTCCAGATCAACCCCTCTCAATGCTTCTTTATCTTCAATCCGGACCAAAAGATTACTGATTTTAAGCATAAATATATTATAAACCCAAAATCAAAACTATTTTTCACAAATTCACCCGACACTTTGATAAAATAGGAGCGCGGGCCTGTAGCGTAGTTGGTAGCGCGTCCCCATGGCATGGGGAAGGTCAGGGGTTCGAGTCCCCTCAGGTCCACCCGTACACACCATTTCTTCGCCTGGATAGCTCAGTTGGTAGAGCATCCCCTTGGTAAGGGGAAGGTCAAGGATTCGAGCTCCTTTCCAGGCTCCGAGTGATAAAAAAGATCCCCCCCATCCTTTTTCTTGCCGTAATTTTCTATTTCGTCTTCATTTACAAAACCCCGCCTTCTTCTACACCCACATCTCCGCTTATTTCCCCACCCAACCCTACTGTCACCGACACCCCTGTTTCGGAAATCTCCCTTAAATCACATACCCTTCGCTATCATTACCGTCAAATCAAAAACACCGAAATAATCACTCTCATTCCCAATTTTCAAGAGCAACAAAGTTCCGATCAGATTATTGAAAAGAATAAATGTTTATTTGGCATCAACGGTGGCTTTTATTTACCCGAAAACAAACCTCTTGGTCTTTTTGAAATCGGGGAAACCGTCCTCGGCAAATATAGCTCCAGTCGCACCTTCAATGGCTTTCTTCGCCAATCACTCGACTACTATCTATCTATAGTAGACTACGGCACTCTTTTAAACTTCAGCAGCCCCTCTAGATTTATCCTTCAGTCAGGGCCTTTGTATCACCTAAGCCAATCTCCAAAGATAAATTTTTCCGATCCAAAACCTGCCCGCCGCCATCTTATCGCCCAGGATTCAAACAAAAACTTCTTTATCTTTTCTGTTTTCGGCACTGAAAGTAGCTACGACGGTCCCACCCTTAACGAAATTTATGAATTCTTTGAGCACCCGGATATAAAAAAAATTGCCGATTTCACCATTGCCCTAAATCTTGACGGCGGTTCCGCCTCTGCCTTTTACGACCAAAGCCAAAATATTCACGTCAGGGAAATCAAACCCATCGGCAGCTTCCTTTGCGGCTTTTAACGTCATTGCGAGGAGCTTTCCAGGCGACGCGGCAATCATTACGCCCCCGTCATTGCGAGCGAAACGCGGCAATCTCGCGCCATCCGTCATTGCGAGCGTAGCGTGGCAATCTCGCGCCATCCGTCATTGCGAGCGTAGCGTGGCAATCTTTACAGGATCTGACTATACAAATCTCTCCACTCCGGGTTAAAGCTATTGATTAAATCTAATTTCTTCTTTCTTGATCCGCTCTTTATTTGTTTTTCTCTTTGTAAAGCCAAGGTTATATCTTCAAAAAATTCGAAATAGACTAATTTATTAACCTCATATTTCTTTGTAAACCCATCATCTAGTTTTTCTTTATGTTCATAGACTCTTCTGACTAAATTATTGGTTATTCCTGTATATAAAATTCGACGATTATGGTTTGTCAAAATATAAACAGCTGAGTAAAGTCTCATTTGTTAAAGATTGCCACAGTCAATCCTTCCTTCGCAATGACGAATAAATCAACCATGATTCAAATCAACCAACTTTGTCCGTCCTTGGGTTATAATCCACAGTATCGGAGGGTGGGCAGGACGGTAATGCGCTAGTCTTGAAAACTAGTGGGAGCAATCCCTAACAGGTTCGACCCCTGTATCCTCCGCAGCGTAATGCCGACAAAGTCGGCAAACGCTGCTGAAACGTTTGAATTATGAAGTAATTCATTGCGTCCCACCTATATCGTACCGGTTTTGGCTAGTGATAAAATTGTGTAATGGAACCGAAACTTTTTGTAGCCACAAAAGCGTTTATCAACTATCAGGGTAAAATCCTGATTCTAAGGGAATCAGATAAATATCAGGACGGATCGAATGCCAGTAAATATGATGTGGTTGGCGGAAGGATAATACCCGGACAGAATTTTTTAGAAAGTTTGTTAAGAGAGATTGAAGAAGAAACCAAACTTAAAGTTTCGGTTAAAACCCCTTTTTATGTCGGAGAATGGCGACCGGTAGTAAAGGGCGAACAATGGCAAATTGTTGGCACTTTTTTTGAATGTCTATCTGATAGCGACAAGGTCGAACTGAGTGAAGATCATGATGACTATAAATGGATTGATCCAAAAGAATATTTAAGCTATCCTATCATCGAAAATTTGCAGCCGGCGTTTGAGAAATATATTGAATATTTAAAAAATAGGTTCTGACTGCGTCAGTGGTTCGGCATAAGTATGGATATTCAAAAATTTGCTCAAAAAGGTATAGTAATAAACGATAATAAAGAGATTCTTTTTATTAAATACTCGAGTAGTAAATACGTTTCAGAAAAATTGACGGGTAAATTCGCATTACCAGGGGGAAGAATAGAGTTCGGAGAAACCCCAAATAAATCAATAATCAGGGAGGTAGAAGAGGAAACCGGTATTAAATGTAAACCCGGTATTCCAATCTACTGTTGGAATTGGGAATACCAAAAAGATAGCGATAGAATTCAAGTTAATGCGGTGGCTAGAGTATGTAAATATGTTAGTGGTCGTTTGTCGCAGCCTAAGGAAGAAGAGGAATTAACTATTGAAGGGTGCTATTGGAAAGCGAAAGAAATAGTTCTAGACTTGGATGTTGTATGGGACGAAATTCCAGCATTAAAGTTATTTATAGACAACTACAATTTTTATTTGAAGTGTTTAGAAGAAAATAGGTTCTAACTTCGTGTTCGACAAGCTCATTACAGGTCAATGGTTCGTCACAAGATTCTGCTACATTGTTATAATCAACCATGATTAGATTGGTTTATTTTGACTTTGGAGGAGTATTAGTAAATTACGATCGGGTATTTCAAAAGGTTTGTTGTGACTTTAATTTAAACTTCGATGAATTTTTGAAATTCTATAATCAATTTGACCCAGATTTGAATGTTGGAAAGATAAAAACAGAAGAATTTTGGAGAAAATGTGTTGATAACTTTGGCCTTAAAAATATTGATAATTATAGTTTAGCTAAAGCATGGGTATCAGATTACGACATTATTGAACCGATAAACAAAATGGTTTATTTTTTGGAAAATAAATTTGAAATAGGAATAATTTCAAATATTAACTCAGGTATTTGGGAAGCGGCAGTTGAAGATAAATGGGTACCAAATATTAAATATAAAATAGTTTTATTATCTTACAAAATAGGAGTGGTAAAACCAAATGATAAAATTTACAAGATGGCTCAACAAGAATCTGGAGTAGAACCAAATGAAATTCTGTTTATTGATGATAAAGAAGAAAATTTAAAGATACCAAGAGGTATGGGATGGAAAACAGTCCTATTTGATATGAATCAAGCAGAAAAAGGAATTGAAGAAATTAAGGCATTTTTAAAATAAGTTATCGAGACAGTTTCTTATCAGACTCACCTGCTCCGCAGCGTAATGCCGACAAAGTCGGCAAACGCTGCTGAAACGTTTTAATTACGAAGTAATTCATTACGTCTCGCCAAATGTTGTGACAGTTGATGTTGATTGTATAATTGGCTATGTACAAATCTTTTACCAAATCAGATTTTGAGAAAATTTTAGGGCTGCCAAATGATTATCATGTGAACGGAGTTTTGTCGTGTGGACATTATGATTTTGAAAAGCAGATTGCACGATTAGAAAAATCATTAACTGATATAAAAATTTCTTACCAAATAGTTAGACAAACTGGATATCTGCAAAATACCCCCGAGGTAAGAATTGGAGAAAAAATTTATTGGTTTACCGTCGTATATGGTGGGGTTACATTAAGCGAATATTTACATTTTGCCTGTACTTTTGGGTCAAAGAAGAATATTCATATCGGTAGTTGTGGTGGCCTATACCCAGAAATGAATTCCGTAGATTACTTGATTCCGACCTTTTCTTTCGGCAACGAATCAAGCACTAGATTTTATGACCGAGACGACACCGACAACATTCACTATCCAAATAACGAATTGAATCAAAAAATAAAATCAAAACTAAAAGGAGAAAAAATCTGGGAGGGACCAATGATGACTTGTGGAGCGATGTTGGCAGAAACCAAGGAAGACGTAGAAAAATGGTCAAAAGAGGGATATTTCGGGGTAGAAATGGAAACTAGTACGGTGTTTGCCGTGTCAAATCATTTCAAAGTTCCATCAGCGTCACTTGTTTATGTAACCGATAATTTAATTAAAGGTCAAGTAGTTGGCGATGAAAGCCACACCCAACAAAAAGAGTTTCGTTATCAAAAAGCTCAAAAAATGTTTGACGTAGCAGTTAGTGTTTTACTTGAATAATAAAATTCTAACTTCGTAATTCGACAGGCTCACAATAAATCAATGTTTCCGTGACAATCAAAATTGACTGTATAATTTGGTATGAGTGACAACCAGGAAATTGAAATTAAGATTCAAATCGAGAGTAACATTAACTTATTTTCCTTTCTCGAAAAAGAAGCCAAGTTTATTGGTGAAAAACATCAAATCGATAAGTATTTCACCCCGGCACACAAAAATTTTATTGAACCAAGACCAGTAAAAGAATGGCTAAGATTAAGAGATTCATCGGGCAAGTTTTCTATAAACTATAAAAATTGGCATTACGACACATTTGGAAAAAGCAATTATTGCAATGAGTATGAAACTCCAATAGAAAGTCTCCAACAACTGGAGAAAATTTTCGATGTGCTGGATATAAAAGAAGTAGTTACAGTAGATAAGGTTAGAAAACTATATTTATATCAAGAATACGAAATTGCTATTGATTCAGTTAAAAATTTAGGAGATTTTGTAGAAATTGAGTTTAAGGGAAATGTAAATGGTCGTGACCCGGCAGAAATCACAAACGAGATGGTGACATTTTTGAAAAAAATTGATTGCGGCAAAATATCTAGAAATTTTGTTGGTTACCCCTTTCAACTTTTATTCCCCGAAGAAGTTGTGTTTGAAGAACAATAAACTTCATAAAACAGGTTTTAACTGCATCAACGGATCGCCATGATCTCCTTTCAATTTTTCTCCCCACATCCACCCCCCACCCTCAAACAATTTTGTATAATAGACCAATACAATTTTGGCTTAATATATAAAAATGAAAATTCCTCAAAACCCCATAAAATACCTCCTCGGCCTTTTAATCGTTATCACCCTCCGGCTTCTCCCCCATCCCCCAAATGTCGAGCCCATCATGTCAACCATGATGCCTTTTTCTAAAAAATGGGGCTGGTTTTCGGGTATGTTTTTTTGTTTTTTGGCTATCTTAACCTATGATCTTCTCACCGGCACTCTGGGTGTCTGGTCCCTGGTCACTTCCGCCACCTACGCTCTATTGGGCATTCTTGCCAGTCTCTATTTGAAAAATAAGGAAAACAAAAGTAAATACTACATCGGTTTTTCGGTCGTCGCCACCCTTTTATACGACGCCATCACCGGCATTGGTATCGGTACATTGTTTTTCCATCAGCCATTTATGACCACTCTCGTCGGCCAAATTCCATTTACTTTGTATCACCTTGCCGGAAATATTGTTCTCTCCGGTCTAATCTCGCCCATGCTTTACAAATGGGTAATCTCAAATCCAAAGCTTGAAACCCGGCAAATCCTAAACCGTTTGGCTTCAGTTTCCCCATAGATCACTCGATGTTATAATCCCACTATGGTAGAAAAAGCCAATGTGTTTGTGGTTGATGATGACCCTTCCCAGCAAAAGACTATCCGTCGTTTACTCGAAAGCGCCGGACACCATGTCGCGGCTTCGGCACAATCCCTTTCGGAAGCTTTAGCTATAGTTCCACAACTCCGTGACTTAGGTGTTCAGGTTGCCACCCTCGATGGTTCACTGTATGGAGTAAGAACCGCCGGCCAGCTCGTTTTAGCCGCCATTAAAAAACAGGCCCCCGAAGTAAAAACTATCGGCCTATCAGGTAATAGATTCCCCACAGACACAAACATTAGAGTAGACATAGATCTTACAAAAGATTTTACTGACGAAATAGCGGAAACAATCACCAGGCTTTAACATTCTCCCGAAATTACTTTTACTGTTTTTGTTATCATAAGCCATAATTAGAAGTTACCCTTACCCCCACATTGTCCAAAAACAAAATCCCCTATCTTGATCTCATCCGGACTGCAGCTATTATCGCCGTCATTTTTATCCATGTCTCCACCCCCTCTGCCTATCAATTCAACCAAATCAGCCGCTTTGACTGGTGGTTAGCCATCATCCTTGATTCTCTTTCCCGCTTTGCCGTCCCCTCTTTTCTTATGATTACCGGGCTACTGCTTCTCGACCCAA